>DATNGU010000311.1:0-5976 GCA_035605775.1 Solirubrobacterales bacterium
CCGAGATGTTCAACTTTCTCACTGGCTACGGCCGTCCGGCCGGGTACCGCAAGCTGCTGGTCTCGCCGACCACGATGCGCGAAAGCATCCTCGGCGAGATCGAGGCGACCGTCGAGGCGCACCGCGCCGGCCAGGAGGCACGAATTGCGCTGAAGATGAACGCCCTGGTCGACGCGCGTTGCATCCAGGCGCTGTATGAGGCTTCGCGCGCGGGGGTGCCGGTCGACCTCAACGTGCGCGGGGTCTGCTGCCTGCGGCCCGGGGTGCCGGGGGTGTCGGAGAACATCCGCGTCGTCTCGATTGTCGGCCGCTTCCTCGAGCACTCGCGAATCTACGCTTTCCAGCGCGGCGAGGAGACCCGTGTCCTGACCGGCTCAGCGGACCTGATGCCACGCAATCTCGACAGCCGCGTCGAGTTGGTTGCCCCGATCGAAGACGAGGGGCTGCGGGCGGAACTGCTCGACGTGCTGGAAAGCTGCTTTGCCGAGAACGCCAACGCCTGGGAGCTCGACGCCGACGGTACCTGGACGCGGCTCGTGGCCCCCCCGGGCGAACGGCGCAGCGTCCAGGAGGAGCTCCGCGCGCGCCACAGTAGCCGCGCCGGCGAGCACCTTGCTGCGGCGCCCGGCTAAGCCAATATGGCGCACGGCCGAGACCGGTTCGATCACTAGGATTGGCGCGTGGTTCGCCTTTCCCTTCTGCCGCGTGACAGCGCCTTCTTCGATCTCTTCATCGAAGCGGGCCAGAACACCGTTCACGCCGCCCGCCTGCTCGACGAGATGATGGGTCGATGGCCCGACGGAGGCGATCTGCCGCGGGAGATTCTCAAGGCCGAGCAGGAGGGGGACCGGATCACCCACGACATCATCAAACGGCTCAATTCGACCTTCGTCACGCCGATCGACCGCGAGGACATCTACGGCCTGGCGACCCAGATGGACGACATCGTCGACTACGCCGAGGAAGCCGCCGACCTGCTCGGCCTCTACCAGATCGAAGCGCCGATGGCGCAGGCGCAGGCGCTGACCAAAGTGCTGGTGGCTGCCTGTGAGCAGCTCTCCACTGCGCTCGAGCATTTGCGCGAGCTGAAGGGCCTCGACAGCTACTGGATCGAGATCCACCGGCTCGAGAACGAGGGTGACCGGATCTCCCGTGACGCGGTCGCCTCGCTGTTCTCGAACGGGATCGACCCGATGGTCGTGATTCGCTGGAAGGACATGTTCGCGGTGCTCGAGAACTCGATCGACGCGACCGAGACCGCGGCCCAGATACTCGAGGGCATCGTAATCAAGAACTCGTGACGGCCCTAGAGCGTCGCCATACTGTCCTCGGTCGCTCGCGTGCGGAGCACGCCACGCTCCCTGCGTCCTTGTCTGGCAACGTCTGGAGCACGTCACTGTGAGCTCTGACGTCATCATGGTGATCGTCGTCGGCACCGCATTGGCGTTCGACTTCACCAACGGATTTCACGACACGGCGAACGTCGTCGCCACCTCGATCTCGACCGGCGCCGCGCGACCGCAGGTGGCGATCGGGGTCGCCTCGCTGCTCAACTTCGTCGGCGCCTTCATCTCGATCTCGGTTGCTGCGACGGTCGCCAACGACGTCGTCAACGCCGCCGTGATCACGCCGACGATCGTTTTCGCCGGCCTGATCGGCGCGATCGCATGGAATCTCATCACCTGGTGGTTCGGGCTGCCATCCAGCTCCTCGCATGCGCTGATCGGCGGCGTGGTCGGCTCCGCGGTCGCAGCGGTCGGCTTCGACGCGGTCCTGGCCGAAGGCCTGGTCGGCAAAGTGCTGATCCCGGCAGTCGTAGCGCCTGTCGTCGCCTTCATCGTCGCTGGGCTCGGCATCGGCATCGCCTATCGGATTGTGGGGCGGCAGCGTCCCGGCCCGGTGACGCGCGGTTTCCGTTACGGCCAGATCGTCTCGGGCGGCCTGCTAGCACTCGCCCACGGCACCAATGACGCGCAGAAGACGATGGGCGTAATCACCCTGGCCCTGATCGCCAATGGCACGCTGGCCGCCAACGCCGACCCGCCGTTTTGGGTGATTGCCTCCGCCGCGACGGCGATCGCGCTCGGCACCTATTTCGGCGGCTGGCGGATCATCCGCACCACCGGTAGCCGGATCATCAAGATGGACGCCGCGCAGGGGTTCTCGGCGCAGGGAGCGGGCGCCACGGTGATCCTCGCATCGACCCATTTCGGCTTCCCGCTCTCCACTACTCACGTGATCAACGGCGGGGTGATGGGCGCCGGAGCGGCAAAGCGGGTCTCGGCGGTGCGCTGGGGCGTGGCGGGCAACATCGTCGTCGCCTGGCTGTTGACCCTGCCGGCCGCTGCCGCGATCGGCGCTGCGACCTATGGCCTGACGCGGATCTTCGGCACTGGCGCGCTGGGACCCGTTCTTGTCACCCTGATGGCACTTGGTCTGGTCGCGGTCATGTTCTCCAAGCGTTCCCAGCAGGGAGCGCCGGTGCCGGCAAGCTGAGCTGATGATCGCGACGATCCTCCAGACCACCGACCTGCTGGAGACGGTCGTCGCTTCACTGGTGGCGGGGGTGGGCGTCACGACCGCCTTCTCCACGGCGATCTGGGGCGGCACTCGTTTCGTCGACCTAAGCCGCGGGGGGCGGCCGCTTGCCGCCGGGGCTGCGGCTGCGGTGGGGGCGCTGGCGCTGGCGCTTACGCTGGCCGCGGTGGTGTTCGGCATCGTCGTGATGACGAGCAAGTAGCGAGCGTAAGATTCTGCTGTGCGGAACTTGCGCAACGTCGCGATCATCTTGCTGCTTGCCGTCGTGGTGGCGTTTGCGCCTGCGGGCGGCAATGCGGCAGACGCGATCTTGACGGCGATCACGATGGGCTTTCTGGCGGGGATCGCCTGGACCGTGTTCGTGCTGAGCCGCCAGAACCAGCTGACGCTGGCGGCACTCACCGACAGCCGTCGTGCGGTTCTTTACGCCGCCCTGGGCCTGATCGCGTTGCTGATCGCTGGCAGTGACGAGATGTTCGCGAGCGGCGGCGGCACGCTCGCCTGGATCCTCCTGCTCGGCGCAGCGGTGGCTGCGATCTGGCGGATTTGGGCCGAGGCAAACACTTACTGAGTCGGCTTCAGACCGTCACAGAATTTTTCGATTGCGCGCGCCACACGCACGTTCTGGCTTGGGACGGTCGCGGCGTGTCGCACCAGGCCGCCAGCAGCTTTCGCAGGGAGGGCGGGACCGCCTCGGTCGAGTTGGTCGCGGTGATTCCGTTCCTGCTGCTGGCGGTTCTGGTGGCGGCACAGATCGGGCTGGCGGGGCAAGCACTCTGGTCGGCGGCAGTGGCGGCGCGTGCAGGGGCACGGGCGGTGCTGGTGCGAGCTGACGCGAAGGCGACGGCGCGGCGGGCGCTGCCCGCTTCGCTACGTCCTGGGGCCGAGGTGATTGACGGAGACACCCTCTTGGTGCGGGTCGCGATCCCGCGCCTGTTGCCGGGCCTGCCTCGGATGATGGTCGGTGCGAGGGCGGGATTGGCGGATCCCGATGGGTAAGGAGGATGGGCAGGCGACGGTCGAGCTCGTCGCGGCGTTGCCGGTGCTCCTGCTCGCCGGCTTGCTGTCTCTGCAACTGCTCGCGACCGGCTATGCGCTGACGCTCGCCGACGGCGCCGCCGAGGCGGGTGCGCTGGCGTTGGTATCCGGCCGGCCGCCGATCGCGGCAGCCCACGATGCTTTGCCGGGCTGGGCCGAGGACGATGTCAACGTCTCGGTGGGGGGCGGACGCGTAACGGTGCGCCTGCGGCCACCGTCGCTGATTGCGGCGATCGCTGACCGACTCGCTGTCACTTCTTCAGCAGCGGCGAGGCCGAAATGACGACGCTCGGTGCCGATGGACGTGAGAGCTCTCGGGGTGGGACAGTTGTGCTGGTCACATCGGTTGGTGGCACGACGGGCTCGAGGGCTGCCGCCGTCGCGCTGGCCTGCGCCGCTTCGGAGCCGGACCGGCCTGCGCTACTAATCGACCTCGATCAGGGTCGCGTACCGCGTTCGTCACTGATCGCGACAGCCGCCGCCCGCAAGCTGGAGGAGCGGCTGGTTGTCCACCTGCCGGATGCCGGTGTCGCCTCTCGCGGCACCCTCTGTCAGCTCAAACTGTCCGCCGACCCGAGTGGCCTCGACGGCGTCGCCGCGGTTCTGCCGGCCGTCCGCGGCTCGGTTGCCGTCATCCACCTTCCACCGCGCCTGCTCCAATCGATCCTCGACGATTCACGCATCCGCCCGACCTCTGCGTTGCTGCGCGCCGACCTGGCGCAGGACCGCGCCCTGACGGCGCTCGCGGTCCGCGACCTGATCGATCGCGGGCTCCGGGTCGCGGTACTCAAGTGCCCGATCGGCTGGCTCGCCGCGCGGAGCTCCCTCTTCGGGGTAATGCCGGGGGGTAACGGCGGACTCCCTGCCCGGATGGCCGGGCGTTTGCTGGCTCTCGAGAACGGCGTCGCGGCGCTGACTTGACGATCGTTGCGCGCCAGGTCGTGCCCCTCCCTACGGAGTGGCCGCGCGCCAGGTGCCGACGTCCCGGAACCCCTCGCCGCTGGCATCCCCCTTCTTCGAGTCGCCGTCGAAGGTGTAGAGCGGCCGGCCTCGGAACGTCACCTGGCGCCTGCCATCCGGGCGCTTGATGGTGCCGAGTGCGACGGGTCCGGTCGGCTTTACGCCGGCGGCCACGACCAGCGGGAACCAGGTTTTGAGGCATGCGCCTTTGCAGATGAAGGTGCCGTGCTTCTCGGCGCTGAGGGTGTAGAGGGTGAGGCCGTTGTTCGCCGTCAGCACGGTGCGGCCTAGAGATGGGCTGTGGGCCTCCTTGACGACCCTCTTGGTCGTGGTTCGCGCAGTTGCGAGAGAGCTGAAAAGGCCGACGGCGACCAGGACAGAAACAGCGGCCAGGATCGCGACCGTTAGCGGGCGCGGGCGATGGCTCGTTTGGGATTGCATGGCGCTCCTCGGGTCGAATTGCGGCTCACCCGGTCTACGGACGCTATTCCGTGCGGGTTCGATCCGACAACTTTTCGTTTGAGCGCACCATGGTTGCGCCCGCGCCCAGCAGGGTCGGGCGATGGGAGCTCGCCGAGAAGAGGGACAGGCACTGCTGCTGGCGCTCGGAGGTGCTTTTGCGCTGATCGCCGCAGCACTGGCGTTGGTTGCAATCGCCGGCGCCGTGAGCGGGAAGGGGAGGGCCCAACGGGCGGCCGACCTGGCGGCGATCTCGGCGGCGCGGTCGATGCGCGACGACCTGCCGCGGTTGCTGACCGCGTCGACCTTGCCGAATGGCTCGCCGAACCCGGCCCATCTGGAGAAACCCGTATACCTGGCCCGGGCACGGGCAGCGGCGAATGGGGTAGCGAGGGCGAACGACGTCCCGGCGGCACGGCTAGAGGTGTCCTTCCCGGACTTGGCCTCGTTCGCACCGCTGCGGGTTAAGGCCGTCGTTACTGGCAGGGTCGAGGCGCATCGGGTCGAGGCGTCGGCTGTCGCCGAAGCCGCAGCGCCGGCAACGAGCGGTGGCTCGATGCCTTCCATGGCCAGCGGCGGTGGCTACGGCGGCCCGCTCGTCTACCGGACTGGCGAGGGGATGCGCCCCGACGTAGCCGCGGCCTTCGACCGGATGGCCGCTGCTGCGTCTCGCGCCGGCCTGTCGTTGGTCGTCAATTCGGGCTTCCGCTCAGACGCCGAACAGGCGGCGCTCTTCGCTGCTCATCCCGATCCGCGATGGGTCGCACCACCGGGCCACTCGCTCCACCGCTGCGCGACCGAGCTCGATCTCGGGCCGGAATCCGCTTATGGCTGGCTGGCCTCCAATGCCGCTCATTACGGTTTCGTCCAGCGGTACTCATGGGAGGCTTGGCACTTCGGCTTCACTGCGGGCCCGGCGCCCTGCTCAGCAGTCGGTAACTCCGCTGGCCGTGGGGTGGCGGGAACCAGGGCGACCGGAGG
>DATNGU010000312.1:0-6419 GCA_035605775.1 Solirubrobacterales bacterium
GACGATCTGCACCCGCGTTCAGTTCAAAGCGAAGAGCTGCCCACAGGGAGCGATCTACGGCTACGCCAGGGCGACCACGCCATTGCTCGACGAACCGATCGAAGGGCCGGTCTACCTCAGATCCTCCAACCACAAGCTGCCTGACTTGGTGGCCGCTCTGCACGGACTGGTCGACGTCAACGTGGTCGGGCGGATCGACTCCTACAAGGGAGGAATTCGCTCGAGCTTCGAAACCGTCCCCGACGCCCCTGTGACCAAGTTCGTCCTGACAATGCAGGGCGGCAAAAAGGGACTTGTGGTCAACAGCAGAAACCTCTGTGCCGCGAAGAACCGGGCAAGCGCTCAGTTCACCGGGCAGAACGGCGTCCCCTACAACTTCAAGCCGCTGGTGCAGGCGAAGTGTGGGAAGAAGGCTAAGAAGGGGAAGAAGAAGTAGGACTCGGTCGTCGGGACGGGGAGTCGAGTAGAACTCTCCGTCCCTTGAAGGAACCCAGCCGCATGTACAGGGTCGCGATGGCCGTTTCCCGGCCGGTGGTCGCGGCGTGGGGCCGGCTCACGGTCGAGGGGCTCGATGTCCTGCCGGAGGCCGGGCCGGTGCTGGTGGTCGGCAACCACGACAGCCACTGGGACCCGATCGCCGTGGGAGTGGCGGCGATCCGACGCCGTCAGATCAAGGCGCTCGCCAAATCGACGCTGTGGGACGTGCGGGGATTGGGCCCGGTCCTCAACGGCATGGGCCAGATTCCGATCGAGCGCGGAGCAGGGGACGCCGGCGCCCTGGCCAGGGCGATCGAGGAGCTTCAGCGGGGCGCCTGCATCGGCGTCTTCCCGGAAGGCACCCGCTCGCGTGGCAAGGTGCTGCGGGCGCGCAGCGGCCTCGGCCGCCTCGCGCTCGAAGTACCGGAGGCGAAGCTCGTCTGCGTCGCGATCGAGGGGACCTCGGACCTCACCGGCTTCCCCCGGCGCCCGCGAATCCGGACCCGGTTCTTCGAGCCCTCGGGGGGCCAGGCGCGGTCCGGCGAAGAGCCGGTGGAGATCGCGTCACGGCTGCTGGCCGAGATCCGCGAGCAGGTTCCTCCGTCGATCTCGTTCCGCAAGCGCTCGTAACGCCGGCGTCACCCAGGCGCCGCGGAGAATTTCGAAATTGCGCGCCACTCGTGTGAGGTGTTCTGTCTACGATAGGTACTACCATGTACCGAATGGATTGGACAGACAATCGTCTACAGGAGCGCTTCGACTCGATCGACCACAGGTTCGACGCTGTCGACAAGCGATTCGACATAGTCGACCGGCGGATCGACGACCTTGATCGGCGGGTGGATAAGCGCTTTGACAAGGTCGACACGGAGCTTCAACGCATCAACGGCCGGCTCGACGGTCTGCACCTGGGCATCACGCGGATGGGCGTCGCGATCTTCGTCGCGATGCTCGGCCTGGTTGCCACGCAGCTCGGTCTGGTTGTAACGCAGCTTTGACCGGGGTTGCGGGCGGCGGCGCCTACGCCGTGTCGCTCGACTCGACCGGGGCGACGAAGGTGCGGTTGCCGACCTGGACGCCGATCGCCTGGGTGCGGGAGAGGTCGAGCGCGGCGCTGAGCACGGCATCGGCGTCGTCCCCCCAGCGGTAGCGGAAGGAGCCGGCCGGCATTCGCGCCCCGTCCGGGCCGCGCAGGAAGACGCGGCAGAGGGTGCCGGAGGGCGCTCCCTTCACGTACATGTGGATCTCGGTGCCGAAGGCGTGCGGCTCCAGCGTCGCGCCGATGTGGAGGCCGGGCGGCAGCGAACCGAAGGCGACCCGCTGCTCCGGGCCGGCGCCGGAGCCCCCGGGCAGCACGAAGATTGCCAGCACGGCCGCGGCGACGGCCGCGGTAGCGCCGCTAAACGCGAGGCCCAGTCGCAGCCGGCGACGCCGCAGCGCGCGCTGCTCGCCACGAATTGCGGTCGCGACCCGATCCCCCAATGAAAGTGGGGGGGTCGGCGCCGTGTCGAAGTGCTCCCGGTCGGCCAGCGGCAGGAGTCGCGCCACGCCGGCGAGGGCCTCGAGCTCGGCGCGGCACTCGGGGCAACCGGCGAGGTGCGCCTCGAGCGCCGCGCGCTCCTCCTCTGGCAGCTGACCCAGAGCGTGGGCCCCCAGCGACTCGCGCCACTCGCGGCATCGCTCAGTCGTCATAGCCAATCTCCTCCAGGGCGACCCGCAACGCTCTCAATCCGTAGTAGACGCGGCTCTTCACGGTTCCCTCGGGCACGCCCAGCTCTTTGGCGACCTCGGCGTAGGGGCGGCCGCGGTAGTAGGTCTCAACCAGGACGCGACGGTGCTGCTCGCCGATCCGCCGCATCGCCTCCTCGACCTGCCAGGAGAGCAGCGCCTCCTCGAAGGGCTCGACCGTGGGCTCGATCCCGCCCTCGGCAACGATCGGCCGCGAGGCCCGTGCCCGGCCGAGGTCGATCACCACGTTGCGCAGGATCGCGAACAACCACGTGCGCAGCGAGCCCAGCTGTGGGTCGAAGCGCGCTCCCGCCCGCCAGGCGCGCAGGAAGGCCTCCTGCACCGCCTCCTCAGCCAGCCCAGAATCGCCGAGCGAACGCACGGCAAACCCGTAGAGCTCGCCCGCGTGCGCAGCGTAGGCCTCGCGTACGTCCCGCTCGCGGCTCAGCGCGCCTGGTGGCATCTCGAGCGGATCTTGAAGCGGCGGGGGAAAACACGGCTGCCCGGACTACGGACAGCCGCAAAACCGGGTTCAGACTCAGGCGGCGCCTATTCGAGTTTGCCGATCTTGAAGATTTTGGTGCCGCAGTCGGGGCAGAGGCCCTGGATCGCCGGGCGACCGTTTTTCATGGTCACCTGTTTGGCGTCTTTGATCTCGACCTTCTTACGCTCTTTCACGCAGTAACCCTCAGGCATGGGGTCTCCTTTCGTTGCCGCTATGGGCAAGACTCGCGTTAATAGCGCGAGGTGGATTGGGGCGAATGTAACGGAGACCGGGGACGGCCATCACGCACAAACGTGCGTATCGGCACAAACTGCTATTCGTTCTTTTCAGACTGCTCTTTGGCGCGTTCGAGCAATTCCTGCAGTTTGGCGGCGTTCGCGCCACCGTTGGTTGGGCCGCTGCTCGCTCCTTCCGAAGGTCCCCCGCCCGTCCCCTTGCCTTCGCTGGCGGGGCCTTCTTCTCCGTCGCCCTGGCCCTTTTTCGTTGCGCCACCGCCTTCGCCCTCGAGTTTTGCGACTTCGGCTTTGAGTGCTTTCAGTTCGGCTTCGAGCTGGGCGACACCAGCCCCGGCGGTGGGGCCACCGCCTTCGCCGATTTGGGCTTCGAGTTGTTCCTGCAGCGCTTGCACGTCGCTTTCGCTGACGGCGCTGTCGCGGGTGTCGATCGCCAGGTAGATGCCCGCCCCGGCGGCGCCGATCGCGATCACGGTGAGGACGAGGAAGACACGGGTGCGCATGCCGAGCTTGCGCTCGACCTCTCCGATCCAGGCCCGCAACCCGTCCAGCGACATCGCACCAATCTAGTCGAGAACCGCGCCGGGCAGCCGGGTCAAATACCCTGCGGTCCGCACTTCCCATCTAGGAATCCAAGGAGAACCCGCATGCCCGATGCAGTCATCGTCGACACCATCCGCACGCCTATTGGCCGTGCCTTCAAGGGCTCACTGGCCCAGTTGCGTCCCGACGAGATGGGCGCTTACGTCGTCGACCAGCTGCTCGAGCGCAATCCCGAGGTCGACCCGGCCGAGATCGAAGACCTCTTCTGCGGCTGCGGCATGCCGCAGGGCCTGCAGGCATTCAACATCGGCCGCATCGTCTCGTTGCTGTCCGAGAAGCTGCCGCAGGAAGTCAACGGCGTCACCGTCTCCCGTTACTGCTCCTCCAGCCTCGACGCAATTCGCCATGCCGGCAACGCGATCAAGGCAGGCGAGGGCGACGTCTACATCGCCGCCGGGGTTGAGTGGGTGAGCCGTTACAACGAGCGCACCGAGCCCGCCGGCGCCGCCGACCAAAACGAGAACCTGCAGGGCAACGACGGCCAGCCCAACGCCTACATCGAGATGGGCAAGACCGCGGTCAACGTCGCCGAAAAATACGAGGTCAGCCGCGCCGACATGGACAAGTTCGCGCAGCGCTCCCAGGAACTGGCGGTGCAGTCGCAGGAGGACGGCTTCTTCGATCGCGAGATCGTCCCGGTGAAGCTGCCCGACGGCACCGAGGTCGCCAAGGACGACGGCCCCCGCGCCTCCTCGACGCTGGAGAAGCTCTCGCAGCTGGACGAGTCCTTCGGTGGCGGCGGGGTCACCGCCGGCAACTCCTGCCCGCTCAACGACGGCGCCGCCGCGGTGCTGCTGATGAGCGACACCAGGGCCAAGGAGCTCGGCCTGACGCCGCGCGCCCGCATCGTCACTGCCGCCACCTACGGCAACGAGCCCGAGTACATGGGCGTCGCCCCGATCGGCGCGATCAAGAAGGTGCTGGACCGGGCCGGGATGACGATGGAGGACGTCGGCACGGTCGAGCTCAATGAGGCTTTCGCCGCCCAGGTGATCCCGATCATGGACGAGTGCGACATCCCGCTGGAGAAGCTCAACACGCACGGTGGCGCGATCGCCCTCGGTCACCCCTTCGGCATGACCGGCGCCCGCATGATGGGAACCCTGCTCAACGTGATGGAGACCGACGACCACCAGGTCGGGATCGAGACCATGTGCGTCGCCGGGGGTCAGGGCAAGGCAATGCTGGTCGAACGGGTCTGACGCCGGCTGACCGGCGCATCTCAGCGTCCTCGGTCGCTCGCGTGCAGAGCACGCCACGCCCCCTGCGTCCTTGACCTGCTTGGTCAGACGACGTCAGACGGCGTAGGGTCAATTTCATGGAGACGCTCATCTATGAGACGAGCGATCGGGTCGCCCGCATCACCCTGAACCGGCCGGAGCGCGGCAACGGCATCACGCCGCGGATGCCGGCCGAGATCGCGGCCTGCGTCGAGCGCGCCAATCTCGACCCCGCGATCCACGTCATTGCCCTCGCCGGCAACGGCACCGGCTTCTGCGGCGGCTATGACCTTGTTGCCTCGGCGGAGGGCGACATGAGCGGGTTGGGGGAGGGGGTCGATGCGCCGCCCGGCTCGCCGGTCGACCCGGCGACGATCGGCGCCAACCACGCGCCGGAGTCGAACTGGGACCCGGTCACCGACTTCCAGTTCATGTGGCGCAACGTGCGTGGCTTCATGAGCCTCTTTCACTCCGAGAAGCCGGTGATCTGCAAGGTCCACGGCTACTGCGTGGCCGGAGGCACCGACATGGCGCTCTGCTCGGACCTCCTCGTCGTCGCCGACGACGCCAAGATCGGTTACCCGCCGGCCCGCGTCTGGGGTTCGCCGACGACGGCGCTGTGGGCGTCCCGGGTCGGCCCGATGCGGGCCAAGCGGTTGCTGCTAACCGGCGACTCGCTGAGCGGCGAGCAGGCGGCGGAGTGGGGGCTGGCGACCGAGGCGGCGACGCCGGAGGAACTCGACGACCGCTTCGAGGCGCTAGTGGAGCGGGTCGCGCAGCTGCCGATCAACCAGCTGGTGATGATGAAGATGCTGGTCAACCAGTCGCTCTACGCGCAGGGCCTGCACCAGACGCAGCTGCTTGGCACCTTCTTCGACGGCGTCGCCCGCCACACCGAGGAGGGCCACGGCTTCGTCCGCCGCGCCGCGGAGGGCGGCTTCAAGGAGGCGGTGCGGGAGCGGGACGAGCCGTTCGGCGACCACGGCCTGCGCGGCTTCGGCGTCGAATAAAGTCGCGCGGCGATGAGCGACGCTCCACCTCACCCCAGCTCGAGGATCACGCCCGAGACCGCCCGCGCTTTCCTGCCGGGGAGCTTTCCCGGCGACCTCGGGATCGAGCCGCTGGAGATAGAGGACTCCCACTCGAGGGGCAGGATCGTCGTCGACCAGCGCCACCTGCACCCGGGCGGCTTCGTCCACGGCGGGGTGTGGACGGCACTCGGCGACACCGTCGCCGCCTGGGCGACCTTTCGCAGCATCCCACCGGGTCACAACTTCACCACGATCGAGCTGAAGCTGAACGTCTTCGCCGCCGGCGTGCTCGGCGACGAGATCGTCGCCGTCGGCGAGCCGCTGCACGCGGGCAAGAGCACCGTGGTGATCGAGGTGAGAATGGAGCGCCGCCGCGAGGGGCAGGAGCCGCGCCTGGCGGCGAACTTGATCGTCAGCCAGTTCGTCCTGCCGCCTGAGGGCACCTGACCGGCGCATCTCGGCGTCCTTGGTCGCTCGCGTGCAGAGCACGCCACGCTCCCTGCGTCCTTGATCTGCTTGATCAGGCGCCCTCAGGCCAAAATGAACCGGTGTTTGCCTACGTTTTCGGCTACGCATCGCTGGTCGCGCTGGAGGAAGACGCGGTGCTCGGTCGTCTGCATGG
>DATNGU010000313.1:0-23323 GCA_035605775.1 Solirubrobacterales bacterium
CAGCATCGGATCCCGCCTCCGGCTCAGTCAAGCCGAAGGAAGCGAGTTTCTCGCCACTGCAGAGGACCGGCAACCACTCGTCCTTCTGCTCATCCGAGCCCCAGAGGTAGATCGGCATGGTCCCCAAAGACGTATGCGCCGCCATCGTGATGCAGACCGAAGAGTCGATCCGCGCCAGCTCTTCCACCGCCACGACATAGGAGAGCGTGTCGGCCCCGCCGCCCCCGTACTCCTGCGGGAACGGGATCCCCATAAGCCCAAGCCCACCAAGCTTCTCCACGATCTCGTAGGGAAACCGCTTCTCCCGATCCAGCTCCTCCGCGACCGGAGCAACCTCAGCTCGGGCGAAGTCCCGAACGGTGCTCTGAATCAGCTTCTGCTCGTCACTCAGCTCAAAGTTCATGGGCGAGAGCCTATTGCGACCGAGAGGACGGGCGAGGGGCGCCCGGCAGCGCAGCGGCGTCCTGTTTTTCGCCCCACCCACAACCTCGGACGGCTGCACCGTCACAGGCGAAAAACCCAGCAAGCAGCCGGGCGCGCCTCGCCCGGCCCACCCCTACAGCTGCAGGCTCTTGACCTGCAGCAACTCCTCGATCGCATACCGCCCGTTCTCGCGCCCATGCCCCGACTGCTTGTAGCCGCCAAACGGCGCCAGCGGATTGAACGCCCCGCCGTTAATCTCGATCTGGCCGGTGCGGATGCGCTTGGCGACGGAGATGGCGTGGTCCTGGTCGCCCGACCAGACACCCCCGGCGAGGCCGTAGACGGTGTCGTTGGCGATGCGCACAGCATCGTCCTCGTCCTCGTAGGGCTGGATCACCAGTACCGGGCCGAAGATCTCCTCCTGGGCGATCGTCATCTCCGGCGTCACCTCGGAGAAGACGGTGGGGCGGACGAAGTAACCGTGCTCGAGGCCCTCGGGAGGCGCAGCACCGCCGGTCACCAGCTTGGCCCCTTCGGCCTCGCCCTTCTCGATGTAGCCGCGGACGCGCTCGCGCTGAACTTCGGATACGAGCGGGCCCAGCCGGGTTGAGTCCTCGAACGGGTCGCCGGGCGTATACGCCTCGGCAGCAGACTTCGCCAACTCCTCGGCTTCGGCGAGCTTCTCGTGTGGCACCAGCATCCGGGTCAGGGCGCTGCAGGTCTGGCCGGAGTTGAGGTAGCACTTAGCGACCCCGTCGGGGATCGCCTGGGTTAGGTCGGCGTCGTCGAGGATCACGTTCGGCGACTTGCCGCCGAGCTCCATCGCGACCGGCTTCACCGTCGCCGAAGCGAGCTCGGAGACGCGGCGCCCTGCCCGGGTCGAGCCGGTGAAGGAGACCATGTCGACGCCGGGGTGTCCGGCGATCGCCTCGCCCACCACCGGGCCGGTACCGGTGACGAGGTTGAAGACGCCGGCGGGCAGTCCCGCCGCCTCGATCACCTCGGCGAGGATGAATGCGTTGAGCGGCACCACCTCGCTCGGCTTGAGGACCACGGTGCAGCCAGCGGCCAGAGCGGGCGCCACCTTGGCGGCGATCTGGTTGAGCGGGTAGTTCCAG
The DNA here is from genome assembly GCA_035605775.1 of Solirubrobacterales bacterium. GTDB lineage: Bacteria > Actinomycetota > Thermoleophilia > Solirubrobacterales > 70-9 > VRUE01. The sequence goes on from DATNGU010000313.1 coordinate 1,542, forward strand.
GGGGTGATCGCGCCGAGGACGCCGGCCGGCTCGCGCAGCACTCGGGAGTTGCCGATCTCCTCTTCCCAGGCGACTTCCTCCATCAGCTTTGGCATTGCCGCGAACTGGGCGATCGGCAGGCCAGCCTGGATAATCTGGCTCAGTTTGATCGGCATCCCCAGCTCCTGGGCGATCGTCGCGGCGATCTCCTCGGAGCGCTCACCGAGCCCGGCGGCGATTGCCTCCAGGTAGCCGGCGCGCTCCTCGCGCGAGGTTTGTGACCAGGAGTAGAAGGCGTCGCGGGCGGCGCGCACCGCGAGGTCGGCGTCCTCTGGCGTGCAGGCCGGGATAGTCGCCATCGTCTCCTCGGTCGTCGCGTTGACGACCTCGATCGTCTCGTCCCCCTGCGGCTCCACCCACTTGCCGCCGATGAAGATCTTGTCCTTGACCTGAAGCTCCGCTGCGGTTGCCATCGTCGTCCTCCTAGTCGCTTTGACCCGCGGCCAACGCTAGCGCCTCGACGCCGGGGCCGGGGACGGGGCGGGCGTCGCGGGCATTCAGGACTTTGCCGCAGCGCTCGCAGGTGCCGCGGTCGTTGACTTGTCCGCCGCACTCCTTGTGGACGATCAGCATTGGCGGTCCGGCCGGCTCAGGCGAGTGCCGATCGCCCCAGGCGAGCAGGGCGACGAGGGCGGGCCACAGGTCGAGGCCCTTCTCGGTCAGGAAGTACTCGTAGCGCTCCGGGCTGGTCTGGTAGGGGCGGCGTTCGAGGATGTCCTCGTCGACCAACCGCTGCAGGCGAGCGGAGAGGACGTTGCGGGCGACGCCGAGACCCTGCTGCAGCTCGCCGAAGCGGCGGTTGCCGTTCATCACGTCGCGCACTATCAGCAGGCTCCAGCGCTCGCCGATCACCTCCAGCGCCTTGGCGATCGAGCAGATCTGGCCGGGGTAGTCGTTGCCGAGCATGAGAGTGATCTTCGCACACAAGGTTGCATCAAGCAACTGACTTGGTTAGGCTGCTCCAATCAAACGGTTGCTTGATGCAACTCAGGCCCACGAGCCAATTGGAGGCAAGCGATGAGGCTGATTCCCAGGCACAGACACCAGCAGCGAGCGAGGGCTCTGCGGATCTCGATAAGCCAGGCGGAAATCATGGCCGATCTGCAATACCCGGCCGGGCGTCGCGCGGGCGTCGGCGACGCAGCGGCCCGTGACCGTCGGGGGGCGCGATGAGCGACGCCAACGGTGACACCGCCGTCGAGGCGGCGCTGGCCTTTGCCGAGTCGAGCCCCGAGACGAGTCGCAGCCGCACCTTGGTCTGGCAGGACCCAGTGCCGACCGCCGCCGCCGGGGCGACTATGACCGGCATGGAGTACATGGAAGCGATTGTCGGCGGCAAGGTCCCGCCACCGCCGATCGCGGTGACGATGCGGATGCGCCCGATCGAGCTGGGTGAGGGCAGCGCCGTTTTCGAGGGTGAGCCGGGCGAGGAGCACTACAACCCGATCGGCGTCGTCCACGGCGGCTACGCGGCAACCCTGCTCGACTCGGCACTGGGATGCGCGGTTCACACCACCTTGCCGGCAGGTGTTGGCTATACCTCGCTTGGCCTCGAGGCCAAGTACGTGCGGCCGATTACCCGCGACACGGGCCGCGTTCTCTGCGAGGCCAACGTTCTCTACCGCGGCCGTCGCCAAGCGACCGCTGAGGCGAACCTGACTGCGGCCGAGAGCGGCAAGCTGCTCGCCCACGGCGTCGCTACCTGCATGATCCTCGAGACCTGAGCTAGACAGAAAGCTCGCGGGCGAGCTCGACGAGGAGGCGGACGCCGAAGCCGCTGGCGTCGTTGCCGGTGTAGGGGCGGCCGACATCCCAAGCGGTGCCGGCAATGTCGACGTGGGCCCAGGGAGTGTCGCCGACGAACTCCTCGAGGAAGGAGCCGGCGTAGATCGTTCCCGCCTTGCGCTTCGCCGAGGCGTTGGTGAGGTCGGCGACGGTGCCCTTGGTCAGCTGCTTGTACTCGGGGTGCAGCGGCAGGCGCCAGATCAACTCGCCGGTCGTCTCGCCCGCCCCTTCGACGGTAGCGGCGAGGTCATCGTCATTGGAGATCATCGCCGCGTAGGTCGAGCCCAGTGCGATCAGCACGGCGCCGGTCAGCGTCGCGAGGTCGACGATCCGCTCCGCTCCCACCTCGACCGCGTAGGCAAGCGCGTCGGCGAGGATCAGGCGTCCCTCGGCGTCGGTGTTATTGACCTCCACCGTCTTGCCGTTGTACTGAGTGATGATGTCGCCGGGCTTGATCGCGGTACCGGAAGGCATGTTCTCGGTTGAGGGGACGACCGCAATCAGGTCGATCTCGAGGCCCAGCTCGGCAATCGCCGCAACCGCCTCTAGTACTGCGGCTGCGCCCGACATGTCCATCTTCATCTCGTGCATCCCGGCTGACGGCTTCAGTGAGATGCCGCCGGTATCGAAGGTGACGCCCTTGCCGACCAGACCCAGAGTGGGGCCGGAGCCACCGCCTTCATAGCGCAGCACGATCAGCTTTGGCTCCTCGGCGGTCCCCTGGCTGACCGCGATCAGGCCACCCATCTCCTTGGCGGCGATCTCCTTGCGGCCGAACACCTCGGCGCCGAGCGCATCGCTCGTCGCGGCGATCTCTTCGGCGCGCGCGGCCAGAAACGATGGCGTGGACACGTTTGAGGGCAAGCTCTGCAGGTCGCGGGCACGGTTCTGCGCCTCGGCGCAAACGCGGGCCGCCTCGGCGGCCTTGGCGACGTCGGCCGGGCCAAGCAGGGTGAGCGATTCGACCTCGGGTGGAGGGGGGTCGCTTGGGTCGCGGCTGAGGAAGCGGTCGAACCGGTAGCCGGCGAGGATCGAGCCGGTGACAAGAGCGGCGGCGCACGCCTCGCCGTCATCGCTAGCCGGCAGCGCCCAGGCGATCGAGCTGGCCTCGAGCCTTGCAGCCTCCTTGGCGGCCACCGCCGCCGCGAGACGAATTCGCTCTACGTCCGCCTTCTCGCGCTTGCCGAGCCCGACAACGAGTGCGCGGGCCGGCTGTTCTGGTCGCAGGAGCGTGAGCTTTTCGAACCCACCTTTGGCATCGGCGGCGCCCGGTGCGCCGGCCAGTTCAGCCGGCAGGTCCTGGTCCTCGTACAGCCCAACGACAAGCAGAGAGGCGTCGATCCCGCTGGGCGAAAGCTGGCTGACCTCGACTTTCACGGCAGCCGAGTCTATGCGTTTGCTCACGCTGCGCTCGTCCCGCGGTCGCTATCGTTCCAGGCAGGGCCATGCGGCCCATCCCGAGCCGAGACCCGGCATAAACCGACTTAGAAAGGCCGCCAGATGCCCAGCACCGTCATCCTTGGAACCGCACGCACGCCCTTCGGCAAGATGGGTGGAACCCTCTCCTCGCTCGACGCCACCGACCTCGGGGGGCATGCGATCTCCGCGGCGCTGCAGCGTTCCGGCGTCGACCCCGAGCAGATCGACCAGGTCGTCTTCGGTCAGGTTCTCCAGGCTGGCCAGGGCCAGATCCCTTCGCGCCAGGCCCAGATCAAGGGCGGCATTCCCAAGGAGGTGCCCTCGGAGACGATCAACAAGGTCTGCGCATCGGGCATGCGCTCGGTCGGTATTGCCGATATGGCGATCCGCGCCGGCGACACAGACGTCGCCGTCACCGGTGGCATGGAGTCGATGAGCGCCGCGCCGCACCTCCTGCCTGGTGCCCGCTTTGGCTACCGGATGGGCCATGTCGAGACGATCGACGCGATGGTCCACGACGGCCTCACTAATCCCTTCACCGAAAAGCAGATGATCAACGAGGCGAGCGAGGTCTCCAACGAGCTGGAGATCACCCGCGCCGACATGGACCGATTCGCAGAGCGCTCGCATCGTCTTGCCGCGGAGGCGACCGACGCAGGCCGCCTCGCCGACGAGATCGTCGGCGTCACGGTCAAGTCCCGAAAGGGCGAAAACACGATCGAGGCCGACGAGGCGATCCGGCCCGAGACGACGGTTGAGACCCTCGCCGGGCTGCGGGCGATCGGCGGCGATGACGCGACCCACACCGCTGGCAACGCTCCCGGCGTCAACGATGGGGCGGGGGCGATCGTCGTTGCCTCCGAGGAGTGGGCTGAGAAGGAAGGCCGCACGGTGTTGGCGCGGGTTCTTTCCTACGGCACCGTCGCCGACGACTTTCCCTACCTGGCGAAGACCCCTGCCAACGCCGCCAAGCAGGCGCTGGAGAAGATCGGCAAGAGCCCTGAGGACGTCGACCTCTGGGAGATCAACGAGGCCTTTGCCTCGGTCGCCCTCAACTCGGTGCGGATGCTCGGTGTCGAGGAGGACAAAGTCAACGTCAACGGCGGCGCGATCGCGCTCGGTCACCCGATTGGCGCCTCCGGCGCCCGCATCGTCGGCTCGCTCGTCTACGAGCTTGGTCGTCGTGGCGGCGGCCTCGGCGTCGCCGCGATCTGCAGCGGCGGCGGCCAGGGCGACGCGATCGTGATCGAAGTCAACCGGTCCTAGCTTGAGCCGCGCCGCGGCTTTCTTCGATTTGGACAAGACCCTGATGGCGGGCTCGTCGGGGATGCAGTTCGCCCGTGTCGCGACGCGGCACGGGATCGTCGGACGGCGGCAGCTGGCGAGCTGGGCGGTCGAGCACCTGCGCTACCGCCTGCGCGGCACCACCGACGAACGCACTAATGAGGTTTTACGGGCAGCGCGTGAGTTGATCTCTGGCGTCCCGGTACGGTCGGTCGAGCGAATGAACCCCGAGGTGATGGCGGCAATCCTGCCGCGCGTTTACCCGCAGATGCTCGACGAGGTTTACGCCCACCAGGACGCCGGCCGCGCCACCTTCATTGTTAGCGCCGCCGGCAACGGGGTGGTCGAACCGCTCGCAGCGGTGCTCGGCCTGGACGGTGGTATTGGCACTAGCTATGAGATCGGCGAGGAGGGGACCTTCACCGGCCGGCTCGACGGGCCCTTCGTCTACGGGCCGGGCAAGGTCGAGGCGATGGAGGCGTTCGCCGCCGAGCACGGCATTGACCTGGCCGAGTCCTTCGCCTACTCGGACTCGCTCTCCGACCTGCCGATGCTGCGCGCGGTGGGCAATCCCGTGGTCGTCAATCCGGACCCGTCCCTGGCCGAGCTCGCTCGCGAGGAAGGCTGGCAGACAATGCGCTTCGAGCAGCTTGGCCGGCGTCTCGTCGCGCTTGCCGTCACCGTGCTGGCGACCGTGGCCGGCTTCGGTGCCTCGCGCATCGCGGCCCGTCGCAGGGTGCCACCCCGCCGCTTCCCTGCGCGCCGCTAGCCGTCCCCGCTGGGCAGGCCTAGACTGTTCGAATGGCGACGGAGCCGCGGCAGAGGCCGCTGGAAGAGCCGGGGACCGAGCGCACGACTATGTCGGGCCATCCGATCGGACCCCTCTATGGGCCCGAGCTCGCTCCCGCCGACCCCGAGGAGTCGATCGGCCGGCCGGGCGAGTACCCGTTCACCCGCGGCCCGTACGAGTCGATGCACCGGGGGAAGCTCTGGACGATGCGCCAGTTCGCCGGTTTCGGCACGGTCGAGGAGACCAACGAGCGCTTCCATTACCTGCTCGATCACGGCCAAACCGGGCTCTCGACCGCCTTCGACATGCCGACCCTGATGGGCTACGACTCCGATCACGAGCGCAGCCTTGGCGAGGTTGGGCGCGAGGGGGTCGCCGTCGACAGCCTCGACGACATGGAGCAGCTCTTCGACGGAATCCCGCTGGGCGGCGTCACCACCTCGATGACGATCAACGCCCCGGCTGCGATCCTGCTCGCCTTCTACGTCCTGGTCGGCGAGGAGCAGGGGGTGCCGGCGGAGAAGCTCGGCGGCACGATCCAGACCGACATCCTCAAGGAGTACATCGCCCAAAAAGAGTGGTGCTTCCCGATCGAGCCGGCGATGCGGCTGGTCACCGACATGATCGAGTGGTGCACGGAGAACATGCCGCGCTGGCACCCGGTCTCGATCTCCGGCTACCACATCCGTGAGGCCGGTTCGACCGCCCAGCAGGAGCTGGCTTTCACGCTGAAGGACGGTTTCACCTACGTCGAGCGAGCAATCGAGCGCGGCCTCGACGTCGACGACTTCGCCCCCCGCCTCTCCTTCTTCTTCAACGCGCACATCGACTTCTTCGAGGAGATCGCCAAGTACCGGGCTGCGCGCCGGATCTGGGCGCGGGAGATGCGCGACACCTACGGCGCCAAGCGAGAGGAGTCGATGCGGCTGCGCTTCCACGCGCAGACTGCCGGCGTCTCGTTGACCGCTCAGCAGCCGCTCAACAACGTCGTCCGCACTTCGCTGGAGGCGCTGGCGGCGGTGCTCGGCGGCACCCAGTCGCTGCACACCAACTCCTTCGACGAGGCGCTGGCGCTGCCGACCGAGGAGGCGGTGCGGGTGGCGCTTCGCACCCAGCAGATCATCGCCTTCGAGTCGGGTGCCCCCAACACGCCCGACCCGCTTGGCGGCTCCTGGTTCGTCGAGAAGCTGACCGATGAGATGGAGCGCGCGGCGTATGAGTACTTCGCCCGGATCGACGAGCTGGGGGGGATGGTCGAGGCGATCCGCCGCAACTTCCCCCAGCGCGAGATCGCCGACGCCGCCTTTACCTACCAGCGCGAGCTCGACGAGCGCAGGCGGATCGTCGTCGGCGTCAACGACTTCGTCCAAGAGGACGAAGACCCGACGCCGATCCTGCGCATCGACCCTGCCCTTGAACGCAAGCAGACCGACCGCCTGGCCGCGACCAGGGCGCGACGCGACGCGACGGCGGTCGAGGCGGCCCTGGCGGAGCTGAAGCGTGCCGCTGCGACCGAGGCCAACCTGATGCCGCCAATCATCGAGGCGGCGCGTGTTCGTGCCACCGAGGGCGAGATGATTTCCGCCCTGCAGGAGGTGTTCGGGACGTACACCGAGTCGCCGGTGTTCTAGGCTCCCGAGCCGCTAATGGAGGCCGCCACCGCCCGCAAGATCCGCGTCGTCGTCGCCAAGCCCGGCTTGGACGGGCACGACCGTGGGGCCAAGATCATCGCCCGGGCGCTGCGCGACGCCGGCATGGAGGTGATCTACACCGGCCTGCACCAGACGCCGGAGCAGATCGCCGAGACGGTGATCCAGGAGGACGCCGACGCGGTCGGCCTCTCGATTCTCTCCGGCGCCCACATGACGCTGGTGCCGCGGGTCGTCGAGTTGCTCAAAACGCAGGGGGTCGACGACGTCCTGGTCACGGTTGGGGGAACGATTCCGGCCGACGACATCCCCGAGCTGAAGGAGTTGGGGGTCGCGGCGGTGTTCACGCCGGGCTCTGGAACCGATGAGATCGTCGATTTCATCCGCGCCGGCGGCGAAGCGCGCCACGAGCGCGAAGAAGCTTGAATTCGAAGCGTGATCGAGGTCACGTCGAATAGCACACGTCGGCGTGTATAGATAGACTGATTGACTGGTCAGTCAACCAGCCTGAGCAACTGCCAAGGAGGCTTGTAACTTGAAGATCTGCGTCCTGGTCAAGGAGGTTCCGGACGCCGCCGTCCAGAAGCGCATCGACTCCACGACGATGCGCTTGGACCGTAGCGGCGAGAAAAACCTCAACCCCTTCGATACCCATGCCATTGAGGCCGCCATGCAGATCAAGGAGGGCGGTGCGATCCCGGTCGAGGAGGTCGTCGCGGTGACGATGGGCCCCGACTCGGCGGTCCGCGCGCTGCACAAGGCGGTGGCGCTCGGCGCCGACCGCTCGGTGCACCTCTCCGACGATGCGCTGTCCGGCTCCGACGTCTGCGCCACCGGCTACTCGCTGGCGAAGGTGCTCGAGTCCGAGAGCCCGGACCTGGTCCTGCTCGGCCAGCAGTCCGATGACGGCGAGTGCTACACGATCGGCGCCGTCGTCGCCGACCACCTGCAGATGCCCTCGCTGACCCAGGTGATCAAGATCGACGTCACCGACGGCAAGCTGCGCTGCGAGCGCCAGGCCGAGTACGGCTACGACACGGTCGAGGTCGAGCTGCCGGCCGTGATCAGCGTCGGCGACGCGATCAACGAGCCGCGCTACCCGAGCTTGAAAGCGATCATGGGGGCGAAGAAAAAACCGCTCGACGGCAAGGCGACCGGGGATGTCGGCATCGAAGCCGGCATGGCCGGCGAGGCCGGCTCCAAGACCGCGGTCCTCGCGCTCAACCCGCCGCCCGCCAAGCAGGCCGGCGAGATCATCGAGGACGAGGACACCAACGAGACGGTCGAAAAGATCGTCGCTTGGCTCGACGAGAGGAAGCTGATCTAGATGGCAGGCATCCTGGTTTACGCCCTCCACGACGACGAGGGCAACTTCAACAAAAACTCGCTCGGGGCTATCTCCGAGGCGGCCAAGCTGGCCGGTGAAATTGGTGGCGAGGCCGCTGCGCTGGTCGTCGGCGAGGTTGCCGATGACGCCTGCGCTTCGCTCGGCAACTGGGGCGCGGCCAAGGTCTACCGGGCCAAAAGCGTGCCCGAGGGCCTGGCCCAGCCAATCGTCGACGCGATGGCCAAGGTCATCCAGGACGAGGGTTTCGGCTACGCGCTATTCGGCGGTGGCCTGCTGGGCTTTGAGATCGGGGCGGGTCTGACCGCCCGCCTCAACGCCGGCGTGACGATGGAGGTGACGCAGGTCAAGGTGCAAGACGGCAAGCTGGTCGTCGAGCGGCCGATCCTGCAGGACTCCCAGATCGCCGACGTCGGTTACGTCAGCGAGCCCGGGATCATCATCGGCCGTCTCAATGCCTTCGACGCCAAGGAGAGCGGCGGCAGCGCCGAGGTCGTCGATGTCGACGTCGAGCTCTCGTCCTGGTCGACAAGGGCGAAGCTCGTGCAGCGCGGCGAGCAGCGTGGCGCCGACGTCAACATCGAGGACGCCGACATCCTCGTCGGCGGCGGTCGCGGCCTTGGCGCCGCGGAGGGTTTCAAGCAGTGCGAGGAACTGGCCGAGGCGATGGGCGGGGCGGTTGCCGCGACCCGCGCCGTGGTCGACGCCGGCTGGTACCCCTACGCGGCCCAGATCGGCCAGACCGGCAAGACGGTCGCGCCGAAGCTCTACCTGGCCGCCGGCATCTCCGGCGCGATCCAGCACAAGGTCGGGATGCAGAGCTCGGAGAACATCCTCGCGATCAACAAGGACCAGAACGCGCCGATCTTCGAGTTCTCGGATCTCGGCGTGGTCGGCGATCTGCACAAGATCGTCCCCAAGCTGACCGAGGCGATCAAGGCAAAGAGGGGCGGCTGAGCGAAAGCTCGGCCATCGCAAAGGAGTCCAGATGCCAGCAGTAGCACCGAGCGAGTTCCCGCCGCCGTTCGAGTCGACCGAGGCGATCGGCCCCCCGACTGACCCGGAGGACGATCGAATAGAGGTCGGCGTCGCGATCGTCGGCGGCGGCCCCGCGGGCCTCGCTTGCGCGAACAAGCTGATGCAGCTGCTGGAGGACGAGCCGGAGCTGACCGAGAAGCTGGGCGAAGTCCCGGTCGCGGTGATCGAGAAGGGCAAAGTCGCTGGCGCCCATCTGCTGTCGGGGGCGAACATGAAGCCATCAGCGATGGAAGAGCTGTTCCCCGACCTCGACAAGTCGGAATGGCCGGTCTACCAGGAGGTGACCAAGGATGCGGTCTACCTGCTGACCTCGAAGGCGGCGCTGCCGCTGAAACCGATGCCGCCCAACTTCCGCAACCACGGCAACTACGTCACCTCGGTCTCGAAACTGGGCCGCTTCCTCGCCGACAAAGCCGAGGAAGCGGGCGTCTACATCCTCTCCGAGACCGCAGCCACCAAGCTGCTGGTCGAGGACCGGGTCGTCAAGGGCGTGCGCTCCGGCGATCGCGGCCGCGGCAAAGAGGGAGAAGAGCTGGGCAACTTCGAGCCAGGCTCCGACGTCGTAGCCAAGGCGACCGTCCTCGCCGAGGGCACGGTCGGCCATCTCACCTACGCCGCCTACGACTACTTCGACCTGCATGGCGCCGACCCGATGCGCTGGGAGCTCGGGGTCAAAGAGGTCTGGGAGGTGCCGAAGCCGCTCGACCGCGTGATCCACACGATGGGCTGGCCGCTGCGCAAGGCGCCCAAGTACAACGAGTTCGGCGGCAGCTTCATCTACCCGATGGGTGAGGACAAGGTCTGCATCGGCCTGGTCGCCGGCCTCGACTACACCGACGCGACTTTCAGCGTCCACGACGCCCTGCAGCTGATGAAGACCCACCCCTTCATCAAGAAGATCCTCGAGGGCGGCAAACGGGTTGCCTGGGGTGCGAAGACGATCCCCTCGGGCGGCTACTTCGCGATGCCGAAGCGCCTTGCAGTCCCCGGCATGGTGATCGCCGGCGACGCCGCGAGCATGGTCAACGTTCCGACCTTGAAGGGTGTCCATTACGCGATGCACGCCGGCATGTACGCGGCCGAGGCGATCGTCGCGGCGTTGAAGGAAGACTCGGTCAACTTCGAGGCCTACGACGAGAAGGTCCACAACTCGCTGATCGAGAAGGACCTCTACGAATCTCGCAACATGCGCCAGCCGTTCTCCAAGGGCTTCTTCCTCGGCGGCGCCTTCGCCTCTGCGATGACGGTCACCAAAGGCCGCTTCCCCGGAGGCCACTGGGGCCAGGAGGACGACGCCGAGAACGAGATGGAGATCGGCAAGGCGGGTGACATGTACGTCCAGCCGGACAACGAGCTGACCTTCAGCAAGCTCGATTCGGTCTTCCTCTCCGGCAACGCGACCCGCGACGACGCTCCCAACCACGTCCGCATCCAGACCAAGGTGCCGCGCGAGGTCGCTCAGACCTGGGTAGCGATGTGCCCGGCCCAGGTCTATGAGATCCCTGATGAGCAGCTCGAGAACGGTGCCGCTGAGGTCGACGTTCACGTCACCGCTTCGAACTGCGTGCAGTGCGGTGCGATCACCGCCAAGGGCGGCCGCCTCACGTTGCCCGAGGGTGGCGACGGGCCGCTTTACCAAGAGACGTAGGGACCGACGCGTCAGCGCGCGGGTCCTGTCACCGGGTGGGGGTGTCCGGCCTGGCGCTGGGTTTTTCGCCTGCGACAGTGCGGCCGTCCGATGGCGCGGTTGGGGCGAAAAACAGGACGCCGCGCCGAGCCGGACACCCCCGCCCGGTGCCACCCGCGCGGGTAGGGTCGCCGAATGCTGGCTCTTGGCATAGCGGCCGCGGTTGGAGCTTCTTTGCTCTACAACACCTCGATCGCGTTGCAGGCGCTGGAGGTGCGGGGGGTACCGGGGGAGCACTCGTTGCGGGTTTCGCTGATCGGGCGGCTGTTGCGCAACAAGCGCTGGCTCGGGGCTACGGCGCTGGGTCTGATCGGCTGGCCGCTGGAGATCGTCGCCTTGCTGCTGGCTCCATTGACCGTGGTGCAGCCCTGTCTGGCGAGCGGTCTGATCCTGTTGCTCTGGCTGGGCGCGACGCGGCTGGGGGAGGCGCCGGGCCGTCGTGAGGCGCTGGCGGTGGCGGCGATCGTCGCCGGCGTCGCCGGCGTTGCCTGGGCAGCGCCTGAGCGAACCACCGACCATGCCGGAACGGCGGCGATCGGCCTCGCCTTGGTCCTCGTGGCGATTCCGATAGCAGCCCCCTATGCGCTGCGGGGCCGGGCCGAAGCCGTCGGGACTCTCGCCGTAGTCAGCGCCGGTTGTGGCTACGCCTGGACCGCGATCGCCAGCAAGCTGCTCACCGACGAGCTCGCCGCCGGCGCGATCCTTGTCGCGATTGCCTGGCTCGCCACCGCCGCCGCATCAGAGGGTCTGGCCCTGCTGAGTGAGATGAGTGCCCTGCAGCACCGCGCCGCCACCCATGTTGCGCCGACGATGTTCGCGGTCCAGATCCTTGTCCCGGTGGCGCTGGCGCCGCTGATCTTTGGCGAGGCTTGGGGGGAGACGCCGCTGGGTGGAGTCGCCCTGGTCGCTTCCATGGCGCTCGCCGTCGCCGGCACCGTGCTGCTGGCCGGATCGCAAACGGTCGGTGCTGTCATCGCGGCTGCTCACGCCGACGACTGATCCGCCGCCGCTGGTAGCCTTGCGCCGCTTTCCCATCCCCTTTCCCGGTCGTCCTAAAGGAGTCACCGTAGGGTCCGCAGAGACAATCCGGCCTGACGCGAGCGCATTCGCGATCGGGTTCGACCATCGTGACCGGGCCAGACTGTTCGAGCTCTGGACCGAGGTGCTCGATTCCGAGCAGTGGTCGGAGGGGCCGATGCTGGCTGCCTTCGAGCAGCGCTGGTCGCAGTGGAATGGGGTGCCCAGTCTGGGGCTCTCGAGCTGGGCCGGCGGCGCTCTAGCCGCCTTGGAGTTCGCCGGTGTGCGGGGGGAGACGGTGCTCTGCCCGTCCAACACCTTCATGGCGACGCCGCTCGCGGCGATCAATGCCGGTGCCGAGGTCGAGTTCGTCGACTGCAACCGGGGCGACCTCTGCATGTCGTTCGAGGATTTCGAGCGCAAGGCGGAGCGGTCGAATCCGAGGGCCGCGATCCTCGTCCACATCGGCGGCCACATCGCCTTCGATTCCGAGCGGATCGCCGCCTACTGTCGCGAGAAGGAGATTTTCCTGCTCGAGGATTGCGCCCACGCCCACGGTGCCGATTGGACCGGTCGCAGGCCGGGCAGCTTCGGCGATGCCGGCGTCTACTCGCTGTACGCGACGAAGACCATCTCCACCGGCGAGGGTGGTGTGCTCGTCTCTTCCAACCCGGAGCTGCTCGAGTTCGCGGCCAAGTTCCGCAACTACGGCAAGTTCGAGCATGAGGTCGACGGGCTCAACTTCCGCATGAGCGAGTTCACGGCGGCACTCGGCCTGGTCCAGGCAGACCGGATGGAGGAGATCGTCGCCTGGAAGAACGCTCACGCGGGCGACCACCTCGACCCTCTGCACCCGGCGCGGCTTGAGTTGCCGCAGGGAATGACCTCAGGCCTCTACAAGTACATCGTCTTCGACGAGATCGAGAAGTCGACGGGGCGAGTTTACGAGCAGCCCTGCCACCGGATCATGGGGCGCGCCGACGAGCTGCCCAATACCGACTGGGTAGCCGAGAACCACTGGTGCGTGCCGCTCTACTACCGCCCGGAGAGCCGGGAGGAGGCGTCATGAGGGTCCTGGTAACCGGCGGCGGCGGCTTCATCGGCTCGCACGTGGTCGACCGGTTGATGGAGGACGGGCACACACCCCGCATCTTCGACCTAAGCGCCTCGCCCTACCACTCACCGCTCGAAGTCGAGACCTTCACCGGCAGCATTACCGACCCGGCCAACCTCGACTTGGCGATGCGGGACTGCGATGCGGTCATCCACCTGGCCGCGGTCGCCGACGTCGCCCATGTGCACGCAGATCCGGTGCTGGCCGAGGAGGTCAATACGCGCGGCACCCTGAACGTGCTCGAGGCCGCCTGTCGGGCCAAGGTCGGTCGGGTCGTCTACGGCTCGACCACCTGGGTCTACAGCGACTGCGCCGAGCAGGCGGTCGACGAGGAAACGCTAATTCCCGCGCCGCGGCACCTCTACACCGCGACCAAGTTGGCCGGCGAGACCTACTGCACCGGCTATGCGGAGCTGTTCGAGCTGGAGTCGACGGTGCTGCGCTTCGGCATCCCCTACGGCCCGCGTGCCCGCGCCGCCGGCGTGGTTGCCAAGTTCACCGATCTGGCGCTGGAAGGCAAGGCGCTGACGATCGCGGGGGACGGCAGCCAGTGCCGCAGCTTCATCTACGTCGACGATCTCGCGGCCGGCATCGTCGCGGCGCTGGCGCCAACCGCCGCCAACCGCACCTACAACCTCTCCGGCGACGAGGTCGTGACGATCCTCGAGATCGCCGAGGCGGTGCAGGAGATGACCGGTGGTTGCGAGATCGTCCACACGCCGCCCCGCCCGGGTGACTTCCCCGGCAAGGAGATCTCCAACACGCGGGCGCTCGAGGAGATCGATTGGAAGGCGGACACGAGCTTCCGCGAGGGCGTGCGCAGGTACGTCGAGTGGGTGCGCAGCAGCACCCGCGCGCCCGACCCTGTCCCCGGCAAAAAACCATCATTGAACGGCAACGGACACGCCGCGGGTGCGCTGCTGGCCGGCACTGCGGGCTCGGAGGAGCACCCGCCGCGGGTGCTGGTGTTGACCGCCGACATCGGCGAGGGGCACGACCTGCCAGCTCGGATCATCAAGGCCGATCTCGAGCAGGAGATCCCAGGCGCCGACGTCGAGATCGCCAACGGCCTGGAGGCGATGGGGCGGATCAGCTCCTCCGTGGCTCGCGACGGTTCTCGCTTCGCCTTTCGGTGGATGCCTTGGCTATTCGACCTCCAGTATTGGCTGATCACCCGGTTCGCGCCGACCCGTTGGCTCATGCATCACCTCAGCTATGCGCTCGGAAGCCGGGGGCTGTTGCGGCTGATCGAGAAGCAACGCCCCGACGTCATCGTCTCCACGTACCCCGGAGTGACCGCCGTACTGGGCATGCTGCGCGAGAACCGTCGTTTGCTCGTCCCGGTGCAATCGGCAATCACCGATCTGGCCGGGCTGCGCTACTGGGCACATCCAGGTGTGGACCTCCATTTCGTCACCCACCCGGAGTCGATCGAGGAGGTGGAGCGCCTGGTCGGTTCGGGCAGCGTCGAGTGGATGCGCCCGCCGATCTCGCGCGACTTCCTGATGCCGCGTACCCGGCGCGACGCGCGCGAGGCGCTCGGCGTACCGGCGCACGCGCGTCTCGTGCTCGTCTCGGGTGGGGGCTGGGGCATCGGCGACCTCGAAGGCGCGATCGATGTGGCGCTCTCCGGCGAGGACACCCAGGTCGTTTGCATCGCCGGCCGCAACGAGACGGTGCGCGAGAAGCTGGAGCAGCACTACGCCGAGAACGAGCGGGTGCAGGTACTGGGCTTCACCGAGCAGATGAGCGACTGGATGGCAGCTGCCGATGCGATGGTTCACTCGACCGCCGGCCTCACTGTTCTCGAGGCTCATATCCGTGGCTGTCCGGTCGTTTCCTATGGCTTCTCGGCCGGCCATCTGCGGGCCAATAACGCCGCCTTCGAGCGTTTCGGGCTGGCTGAGGTGGCGCGCTCCGAGCACGAGCTCGGCTCGGTGCTGCGGCACCTGACCCGCGAGCGTCGCTCCCCCGATTCCACCTTCGCCTCGCTGCCCTCAATCGCCTCGCGAGTTCTCACAGCCCGCCCTCGAATCAAGCCGCAGCCGGTCTGGCGCGTGCGCGCGGAGCGGGTGGCGGCCGCGGTCAGCCTCGTCCTTGTGGCGGTGGTCCTTTCGCTGGCTCTGATCGATTGGGAAGCGCCGTACAAGGTGGTTGCCAAGCCGCTTCAGGAGCGCATCCACATCGGCAAGGAAGAGGACTCGGCATCGGCCGCCGTACGCGCGGTCCCTCCGGCTGTTGCCGAAGACCCTTGATCCAGGCCCTTGCCCCGGTTGTCCCCGGTCTGGCATCCCGGTTCGCCCTCTTGCGGCGACAAGAGGGCGCGAACGGCGTGGCGCTGACCTTTGACGACGGTCCGCATCCCCAGGGAACGCCGATAGTGCTGGAGATCCTGCGTGAAGCGGATGCGCGGGCGACCTTCTTCCTGGTTGGCGAGCAGGTGATCCGTCATCCTGCCCTGGTGGCCGAGATCGTCGCCGCGGGGCACCGGGTCGAGCTGCACGGCCACCGCCACCGCAACGCGCTGCGGCTGACCCGGCGGCAGTTCCTCGAGGACGCCGAGCGGGGGAGGGCTACGATCGAGGAGGCAAGCGGGCAGGCGATCGCCGACCACCGCCCCCCCTACGGGATCTACAGCACCGCCGCCCTGCGGGCGTGTCGGCAGAACGGTTGGCGGCCGGTGCTCTGGTCGAGATGGGGAAAGGACTGGCGCGGCCGTGCCACGGCGCGATCAATCGCCCACCGCGTTACCGACGGCATTGAGGACGGGGACATCGTCCTACTGCACGATGCCGACTACTACAGCGCCCCCGGATCCTGGGCGCGCACCGCGGCGGCCCTGCCGATCATCCTCGAGGAGCTCGGCAGCGGTGGGCTGAAGGTGGTCTCGCTGCGACGTTGACTCGGTGGCGCGAGGGTCCATTGCTCGCAGCCGGCAAAGGCTTCGTCGAGGCGCTGTGCCATCGCGCTGCGGGGTCGATCCTGGTCGAAGATTTCCTTGGGCATGGCTCTCCGTCCTGTAGGGAACGTTGGGGAAGCATCTCCCCTTGATCGGACGAAAAACTCGCAACTAGCGAAAAATGCCCCCAGTTTGCGTGAACTGTCACTCGCCGCCGTTGGCGAAGGCGGCGATCTCGTCGGCCAGCCGCTGTGGCTGGTCGAGCGGCACGAAGGTCTTCGAATCGGCGATCTGGACTATGCGGGCGTTGGGCGTATCAACGGCTAGGCGTTCGGCGTACTTGATCGGGAAGAAGCGGTCGCCGGGCGCCCAGGTGAGCAGGATCGGTAGCTCGGAGTTGCGCAGCTTCTCCGCTGCCTCCAGCGTGTAACGCTTGTTCATGCCCACCGTGACCTTCTTCGCGTCCCGTTTGACGCCGGGATCGCGAAGGGCGGGCGCCATCCAAGAGGCGATCAGGTCGGCCGGGATTGGGTTCTTCGAGAAAGGCTTGAAGGCCGCGCGAGCCAGGGCGGGGATCCGGAATGGGGCCGCCAGCATCGTCATCCCGCCCGGTAGCTTGGCGATCGGCGGCATCGTCTTGAAGAAACCGGGGGGGAAGTTCTCGTGGGTGTCGCAGTTGGTGAGGACGAGGCGGCCGATCCGCTTCGGATGACGGGTGACGAGTACCTGCGACATCGCCCCACCGGAGTCGTTGCCGACGATCGTCACGTCGTTCAGATTGAGCGCCTCGAGGAAGCTGGCGATCGTCGCCGCGATCCCGTAGGGGCTGAGATCGGCATCGGGGTTCATCGCCACTTGCTGGGCGCCGATCGGCCAGTCGGGCGCGAAACAACGGCAACGATCGGAGAGGCCGTCGACGACGCCGTCCCAGAGGCGGCCGTCGACCAGGTAGCCGTGTACGAAGACAACTGGTTTGCCCTCGCCGGCCTCGCGGTAGCGGATCCTTCCGGCGGGAAGGTCGACCTCGTGGCGCTGGTCTGACTGGCTCATTGCGTCCTCCTCGGAAGCTTTGATCGTGGCAGCAAAGGCGGTAAGTTACATACAGACAGTATGAATGTCAATCGAAAAGACGACCCCGGCACGTCAGGCGCGAGCCGCCGCACCCAGGCGGAGCGCTCGGAGTCGACGCGCAGCACGCTGATCGAAGCGGCACGAGCCCTCTTCGCCGAACGCGGCTATGCCGATGTCGGTACCGAGGAAATCGTCAGGGCCGCCGGCCTCACCAGGGGGGCGCTGTACCACCATTTCGATGGCAAGCGGGACCTCTTCGAGGCCGTCTACGAGCGGGTGGAGGTCGAGCTCGCCGAGCGCATCGCCGCGGGCGCGCTGGCCTCCGGCGCAGCGGCACCCCTCGACGCCATGCGGGCGGGTGCGGAGATGTTCCTGCGTGCATGCACCGAGCCAGAGGCCCAGCGGATCGCCCTCCTCGACGGTCCGTCGGTGCTCGGCTGGGATCGCTGGCGCGAGATCGCCGCCGAGCACGGCCTTGGCTTAATCGAAGCCAGCCTCCAGGCCGCGATAGAGGCAGGAGCGATCAGCGACCAGCCTGTCCGCCCGCTCGCTCATGTTCTGATGGGAGCCCTCGATGAGGCGGCAATGCTGGTTGCCCGCGCCAACGATCCCGAGCAGATGCGGGCAGAAGTGGGCCGCACTCTCGATTCGCTGATTACCGGGCTCAGCGTCGGCTAGCGGGACCGCGAAGCGTCGAGGACTCGCCGTCTTCGTGTCGCTGAGGCGCCTCGGTCACCGTCGGCTCCAGCAGGTCGTCGTGCGCAAGGCGCCGCGACTCCTTCTGCGCGTACATGCGCACGTCGGCGAGCTGCAGCGCCGCCGAAGGGTCGCTCTCCTCGCCGGGGATCTCGACCCCGCCCCAGGCGGAGTTGACGTCGAACCCCGGTCCGGTCGCGGTCAGCGCGCTGGTCGCTGCCCGGGAGACCGCGTCGAAGCGCTCCCGCGGGCAGGTGAGCAGCACGCAGAACTCGTCGCCGCCGATCCGGTAGGCAACGCCGTCATCGCCGACTGCGTCTCGGAGCGCTGCGCCGAGTCGTTTCAGCAGCTCGTCGCCGGCTGGATGGCCGAAGGTGTCGTTGTAGTGCTTGAAGCCGTTGAGGTCGAAGAGCAGCAGCATCGCCGGGTCTTCCTCGCTCGCGCGAGAGACCTGCAACGGCAAGTCGACCTGCATCCTGCCCTGGTTGGCGAGTCCGGTGAGCGGGTCGGTGCGCACCTGCTCGAGCAGCGCCTTGTTCTCGCGGTCGCTCATCGCCAGGCGCACGATCACCACCGTCATCGTCGCTGCCCAGAGGACGGTCGAGAGACCGCCGGTCGCGCTGAAGTACTGCATCGCGAAGAGGCCGATCATTACCCCGGCAAATACCGGCGGGACGATCATCTCTCGCCGCCGGTCGTCCCCTGGCGAGGTGATCTCGGCTGCAGCGGTGGGCTGCCAGACCGAAGCTCCGAGGCAGACCGCGCCGACCAGGTAGATCGGTTCGATCCAGCTGCCGCCGGGAAGGGCTTCCTCGGTCAGCTGGAGCGTGTAGGCGATGTCGGCGACGACCAGGGCGGCAAGACCGGCTAGCAGCAGGGCCCAGGTGCGGCCGGGGCGCCAGCCGGTCAGCGCGACGACGCCGACGACCAGCGCCAACATGCCGATGTCCCCCAGCGGATACGCGAGCGTGGTGATGACTTCGATCGGCGTTCCTTCGGTCTTCTCGGCGACGAAGTCGAAGACGAAGGCGGCGCCGAGGGCGGCGGTGCCGAGCGCCGCGATCGCGCCGTCCAGCCAGAGGCGCCAGTTGATTTCCTGCGCCCTCGTATGGACGAGCAGCGCCATGCCGGCGTAGGCGAGGGGGTAGAAGAGCAGGTAGCCGGCGTCGGCGGGCGAGGGGTAGGGGGCGTTGGGGTTGCCTTCGATGACGGTGGACCAGTAGACCTCGGCGGCGCCCCAAACGAGGATCGCGGCTCCGATCAGGATCCAGGCGCTGCGCTCGCGGCCGAACACAGACGCCCTCACCAAGCAGGCGATTCCGGCACCGACGATGACCGCGTCGTAGATGACGGCGCTGAGCGTGCCGTGGAGATTGTCGCCTACGCCGAGCCAGTAGTGGAGGGCGAGGATGGCCGTGCCCCCGAGCAGTAGGAAGGCGAGCGCGAGGCGCAGCGCACGCGCGAGGCCAGTGTCGGGAACGCTCGGCTCTCCAGGCGTCATGCTTGAGCTATCGGCAGGCCGGCCCGGTTTCCCAACCCCTCAAAGGCCCTGCTTGCGCACTTCTCTAGACTTGATGGCGATGAAGGCAGGAATTCACCCCGAGTACAAGCTCGCCAACGTGCATTGCTCGTGCGGCAACCAGTTCTACACCCGCTCCACGGTGGAGGATCTGCACGTCGAGCTCTGCTCGGAGTGCCACCCGTTCTACACCGGCAAGCAGAAGCTGGTCGACACCGGTGGCCGGGTTGAGCGGTTCCAGCGCCGCGCCGCCAAGCACGCCAAGGCCGGGAAGTAGCTCGTGAGCCCAGAAGTGGGCTCCCAGCAGGCTGAAACCGTCTCCTCGAACGGGGCAGACCCGCTTCGCATGCCCGACGGGGCCCTCGTCGCCAAACGCGACGCGCCGGTGGGAGGGCAGGCAGTGCTGGAGGGGGTGATGATGCGCGGCGTTTCAACCTGGGCCGTTACGGTGCGAAATCCGGAGGGGCAGGTAGAGATCAGCTCCGAACCGCTGGTTCCGTGGGCGAAGCGGCACCGCCTTTGGCGGGTGCCGGTGCTCCGCGGCGTTGTCGCCCTCGGCGAGTCGCTGAAGATCGGATTCCGCGCCCTGGCGATCTCCGCCAACGCCCAGATGGAGGAGGACGACGAGGGCGAGAAGGAGGAGATCGGCGGCTGGGTCTGGGGGTTGACGATCGTCCTCTCGCTGGCCCTGTCGGTCGGCCTCTTCTTCGTCGTCCCTGTCGGCCTCACCAGCCTGGTCAAGGACCAGCTCGGCAATGCTTTCCTCTTCTGGCTTGTCGAGGGGGTGCTAAGGACGGCGATCTTCATCGGCTACATCGTCCTGATCAGCCGCCTGCCGGATCTGCGCCGGGTTTTCGAGTACCACGGCGCCGAGCACAAGACGATCTCCTGTTACGAGGCCGAAGACGAATTGGTGCCCTCACGCGCAAAGCTCTACTCGCGCCTGCACCCGCGCTGCGGCACCAGCTTCCTCTTGATCGTCATGGTGCTGGCGATCTTTGTCTTCGCCCCGATCGGGCTGCCCGCCTGGTACTGGTTGCTCGCATCGCGCATCCTCGGCATCCCGCTGATTGCCGGCCTCTCCTACGAGGTGATCAAGTGGGCTGGCAAGAACCGGCGTAAAAGCTGGGTTCGCGCCGTGATGTGGCCGGGCCTGATGCTGCAGAACCTGACCACCCGCGAGCCCGACGAAGAGCAGCTTGCAGTGGCGATTGCGGCGCTGGAGAAGGTGTTGGCCGAGGAGAAGCCGCTCGAGGCCGGCGAGTCGCCGATCGAGATCGTGGCTTAGCTCACCCGACGCCACCCGCCCGAGTTGCGCCTATGGTTCTTCCATGATCGAGTCGCTGGTAGAACAGATTGAAAGCCGGTTCTCCGAGCTGGAGAAGCTGATGTCGGATCCAGCCGTGATCTCGGATCGGCAGCGCTATGCGGAGGTGGGGCGGGAATACCGGGAGCTGCAGCCGGCTCAGGCGTTGGCGGCGGAGTGGCGGACCCTTAACGACGATCTGGAGGGAGCGCGGGAGCTCCTGGAGGAAGGTGAGGACGCCGAACTGCGCAAGGTGGTCGAGGAGGCACCGGGCCGGCTAGGCGAGTTGGAAGAGGGGATCCGGTTGGCGATGGTCGAGCGCGACCCCAACGACGACAAGAACGTGCTGGTCGAGATCCGCGCCGGGACCGGCGGGGACGAGGCGGCGCTTTTTGCCGGTGACCTCTACAAGATGTTGACCCGCTACGCCGAAGAGGGTGGCTTTGCGACCGAGGTGCTCTCGCAGTCGGCGGCCGAGGTGGGGGGCTTCAAGGAGGTGACCTTCGCCGTCAAGGGCGATGGCGCCTACTCCATCTTCAAGTACGAGGGCGGCACCCACCGCGTGCAGCGGGTCCCCGAGACCGAGTCCCAGGGCCGTATCCACACCTCGACCGCGACGGTCGCGGTGCTGCCCGAGGCGGAGGAGGTCGAGGTCGAGGTCGACCAGAACGACCTGCAGATTGACGTCTACCGCTCCTCGGGGCCGGGCGGGCAGTCGGTCAACACGACCGACTCCGCGGTGCGGATCACCCACAAGCCGACCGGGATCGTCGTCTCGATGCAGGACGAGAAGTCGCAGCTGCAGAATCGCGACAAGGCGATGCGGGTGCTGCGTGCGCGGCTGTATGAGCGCGAGCTGGCCGAGCAGCAGGCGAAGGTCGCGGCCGAGCGCAAGGCGCAGGTAGGCAGCGGTGAGCGCTCCGAGAAGGTACGCACCTACAACTTCCCCCAGGGCCGGGTCACCGACCACCGGATCAAGCTCACGGCGCACAACCTCGACGAGATCCTGAACGGGGACCTGAGCGAGTTCACCTCCGCGCTCGGGGCGGAGGAGAAGCGCGCGCGGCTCGAAGCGCAGACCGCGGCGGACTGACGGGTGGCGATGGGGACCGCGGGGACCGTCG
>DATNGU010000314.1:0-2921 GCA_035605775.1 Solirubrobacterales bacterium
GCTCCGGTCCCCTAGGGACACCTAGGCACCGGCACGCCTGGGCCAGAGCTCGCGGATGGCGAGGATCGCGAAGGCGTGGGACCAGGCGAGTGGCGTGGTCGAGGCGGGGAGGCCCGTGTGGGCGTCGACGCGCTCGGGGAGCATGCCGAGCGGCGTTGTCGCGCGGCGAAGGTCTGCCATCAGGCGCAGGGCAGCGGGGCGCTCGCCGAGGGCGGCGAGGCTCCACGCGACCCAGGCCGTCGGCGCGGTCCAAGGGTCGTTACCTCCGCGCCAGTTCTCCGCGGGGACGATCCCGAAGTGGCTCTCACGATGGGCGACGAGTCGCAGCAGGGTCCGCCGGGCGAGAGGGAAAAGGGCGGGCTGCGGAAATGGCCGCACGGCCCAGGCCGCGGCCGAGTCGAGACCGGAGTGCGGATTGTCAGCTGCCCGCACGAGCCCCGACGGAGTCGCAAAGGCCGTCCAGGGTCGTCTCGATCGGGAAGCCGGCTTCCCGCGGCGGCGGCCCCCCGACCCAGCGGCGGCGGACGCAATCGCGTTGCCCAGGTAATCGCCGGCGTCGCCCTCTTGGTAGTCGGCGCGATTCGCCCATCCACCGGGTGGGTGGGCCGCCGGGACCCCGGCCGCTCGCGCCGCCGCGTCGATCCAACCCCCCGCGTCCCCCTGCGCATCGCGTCCGGATACCGGGGCGCCGGTCCCGTTGAACCGAGCTGCCGCATCGAGGTCCAGGCCCAGCAGGAAGGCGGCGACCCGCCGTGCCTCGGGCCGGTAGCCGGCCGAGGCGAACGCGATCGCCACCGTGGCGGCGTCGCGGGGCCAGACGTAGGCCCAGCCGTCCCGCGCGCCGGCTGCAACCGCACCGGTGCGCCGATCGGTCAGGGCCCGGAGAACGAGCAGCGAGCGCGCGTACATGTGCCGTGCCCACCGCGGCGCCGTAGGCCCCAACGGTCCGGCGCGGGCCAGCCAGCGTCGGTCCGCTCGAACCGCCCCCGGTCCGCCGATGCGTCGCACAATGGCCATCCGCTCGTCGTCACGCCGAGCCACGGTGCGGAGCACGTTGGTGCCGGACAGATATCGCTGCCGGATTGAGTCGGCGCGCCAGAGCGGTAGTGATCCCCCGTCCTGGAGGTGCATGCGCGCGACGATCGCGGCGTCGGCGGGCACCGTCCCCGCCGCCTGGCGATCCGCCGGCACTGCAATCAGCGCCTCGCCCGCCGGTCCCGGAATTCGCAGATCGACGATGTTGCCGTAAGCGTCCACGGCCGCGGTTCGCCCGCCACTCCCGACCACGGCGGTGCCCAGGAACGGCGGAGGTAGGCCGGGTAGACCTGGCGGCGTCCGTGGGTCGTCCCTGTGCCCGCCCGACAGCGCCAACACCGCGAGAGCCACGGCGCCAAGCGCGATTCCTGCACGAGCCCAGGCCACGGGTCAATCCAATCAGCCTCGCCCCACCTCCGCGGGCACGCTAATTTGGAATCAACCGTCTAGCCTTCCCGCTGCGCGGCCGGCGCCGCGCCTCGGCTACGGCGAGGTAGCTCAGTTGGTAGAGCACACGACTGAAAATCGTGGTGTCGTGGGTTCGATTCCCACCCTCGCCATTTCTTCGCTTCTTTGTGTCCAGCACTGATTCGGCACTCGGGCCAGATGTTGCTATTCACGGCAGCGTCAACAGCTGGTCGACTGGGGCGTAGTCATCGCGTAGGGGCTCAGAATTGCCAGCGATTTCCTCGACGTCCGCTCGGCTGTAGGTGACCGCATTTTCGGCGCTCGAGTGGGTCCTGCGCGGAATTTGCTGATCGGATGCGTAGAAGACCGCATTGCCACCGTACGGCTCGCCATGTTGGCCGGGTAGGGCGACGAGCCGGACGTCGGCGAATGCCTCGAGCAGGGTCGCTGCCTCCGCTCGCAGCAGATCCAACGGTGGGAAGTCAATTACGTTGAGGGCATAGAGACCGCCTGGTTTGAGGACTCGCTGCACTTCGTCTAGCCACTCCGCGGTCATCAGGTGCCAGGGAACGGAGTGGTGACCAAATGCGTCACCGACGACGACGTCGGCGCTATCCGCCGCGACCTCCAGCATGCTTATGCGCGCGTCGCCGGTCATGGCGCGAAGTACGGGGGACGTGTGCAGCCCGAGCCTTTCTTCATCGATGTCGACCAGTTCGGTGTCGAGCTCGAGTACGTTGGACCGCGAGCCGGGACGCGTCGCGGCGAGCCATTGCGGAAGCGTAAAGCCGCCACCACCTATGAAAACAACGTTCAGTGGTACCTGCGGCTGGCTAAACGAATTGATTCCTTCGGCAATCCAGCGTACATAAATGTATTTGAGGTAGGTCGGGTGGTTGAGGTCGACATAGGAGTGGTGTCCGTCGTCGAGAATCAGCTCGTAGCCACCCGGCTGCGCGGCGTCCGCCTCAATGATCACGCAGTTGTAAACAGTTTCTACGGTGCAAGGCGAATGGAGTGAGGTAGTCATTCCGCCGAGCACGATGGCTGCGATTGCGACGCCAGCGGCGACAGTCGATGAAAGCGTCTGTGAGGTGATTCCGAGCGCGATTCCGGCGAGCACCAGCACTGCGCCGATTATCAGCACTGCGCTGCTGACCGGCATCAGCGGGACAAGTACAAAGCCGGTGCCAAAGGTGCCAATTAGCGCGCCCGCCGTTGCCCATGCCGAGAGCCGTCCCACTACCGTCCCGCTCGCACGCAGGTCGTGCAACTGCAGATGGGCGACTGCGGGAGAGACGGCGCTGAGCATGGCGGCGGCAGGAACCAGCGTGACGAAGGTGATGCCGAGCGCCGCGAACTCACCCCCGCCGCGCGCACCAGGGCCGAGCCAGCGCACGAACGGGACGATCAGCAGCGCGAGCAGTCCTCCGGAAACCAGCAGCCAGACAACCAGCCGGCGCGTATTAGTGCGATCT
>DATNGU010000315.1:0-2629 GCA_035605775.1 Solirubrobacterales bacterium
TCAACGGGTTCCTTGGCGACGGGGAGCTGCGAGCGGTGGCGCCGCGCCGCGTCTACGTGGACATAGACCCCGGGTTCGCCCAGATGTGGGACGACCTCGGTCTCGCCGATCCCTTCGCGGGCTACGACGATTTCGTCACGGTCGGAGCCAACGTCGGCGCCGAGGGCTGCCCGGTCCCGACCGGCGGTCGGCGCTGGATCCGGACCCGGCAGCCGGTCGTGCTCGAGCGCTGGCCTCGGGCGGCGGCGGGCAAGGCTTTCACGAGCGTCGGCAGCTGGCGCGGCCCGTTTGAGCCGATCGAGCACGGGGGCCGCTCTTACGGCTTGCGCGTGCACGAGTTCCGACGCTTCGCGGAGCTGCCGAGCCTCATCGACGCCCCCTTTGAGCTCGCTCTCGACATCGACGAGGAGGACGCCGCTGATCGTCGCCTGCTGCGAGAGGGTGGCTGGGGGCTCGTCGACCCGAGCCTGGTAGCGGCCGACCTCGACTCCTACAGGAGCTACGTCCAGGCGTCGATGGCCGAGATCGCGATCGCCAAGGAGATGTACGTGGCGACCCAGGGCGGCTGGTTCAGCGATCGCAGCGCCAGCTACCTTGCCAGCGGCAAGCCGGTGCTGGCGCAGGACACCGGCTTCGGCGACTCGCTCCCGATTGGCGAGGGCCTGCTGGCCTTCTCCGACCCCGAGGAGGCGCGGGCGGGGGCGGAGGAGATCTGCAGCGACCTGCGCCGCCACTCGGCGGCCGCGCGCGCGATCGCCGAGGAGTTCTTCGCTTCCGAGCGGGTTCTCACCGAGCTACTGGAGGCCCTCGATGGCGGCTGAGCAAACGCTGAGGACGGGATCCGGGCACCCATACAATCGCCCGGTGTCAGGCGAGTTGGAGATCCTCGACATCACCCAGGGCTCAGGCGGCCGAGTCAAGGGCCATTTTCGGGTCTCCGGGACCGAGGGCCCGAAGCTCGAGATCGTCGGCTGGGCCCTCGGCACCGAGTCCTCCGCGACCGAAGTCGAGATCCTCAGCGGCGGCGAGGTCGCCGGGCGCGCCCCGGTCGTGCTCGAGCGCCCCGACGTGGCTGAGCTCTATCCCGACCTGGCGGAGGCGGCGACCGCCGGCTTTCGGATCGAACTCGCCGCACAAGGCAGCGGGGAAAGCGAGCTCGAGGTTCGGGTTCTCCTCCAGGACGAGAGCCGCGAGCGGCTCGGCCGTGTGCTCATCAAGGCGGGCCGCCGCAGCCTGCTGGACACGCTTCGCCGCGGCTGATGGACGGCGATGCCGCGAGCCGGGTCTCGGTTGTCGTGCCGTGCTTCAACCAGGCTCATTTCCTCACCGAGGCGGTCGAGAGCGTCCTTCGGCAGAGCTACCGCGAGGTGGAGGTCACGGTCGTCGACGACGGCTCTGACGACAACAGCTACGAGGTCGCCGGTCGCTACCCGGGCGTGCGCCGCCTGCGGCAACCGCACCGCGGTGCCGCCGCCGCTCGCAACCTCGGGCTAGCTGAATCCGGGGGGGAGCTCATCGTCTTCCTCGACGCCGACGACCGCCTGCTCCCGGAGGCGCTCAAGGTCGGGGTGGAGAGCGTTCTGGCGCGGCCGCGGGTAGCCTTCGTCGCCGGCACCTCGAGGGACATTGGTGACGACGGCAGCGTGATCCGCGAGGGCGGCCAGTCGCTGGTCACCCAGGACCATTTCCTTCACCTATTGGAGGACTGCTACATCTGGTCCGGGTCCTCGATCGTCTACCGGCGCGCCGCGATCGAGGCCGTGGGTGGCTTCGACGAGGGGCTCGAGGCCGGCGACGACTACGACCTCTACCTGCGGCTTGCTCACAGGTTCCCGATCTACTGCCACGGGCGTGTCGTTACCGAGTACCGCCGGCACGGCACTAACACCACCCGCGACCCGGGCGTAGTCCTCGCCTCACAGCTGCGGGTGTTGAAGGCCCAGCGCATACGCCTGCGGGACCGGCGTGAGGCGGCCGCCCGCAAGAGGGGCATCCGCAAGACTCGGGCCGTGCACGGCGGCGCCTTGGCCGAGCGCGTCTCCTCCGACTGGCGCGAGCGCCGGCGGCGGGCGCTGAGAGGGATCGCGACGCTCGCTCGGCACGATCCAGGCGGACTCCTGCGTCTGCCGAGACGGACGGCATGAGGGCATGGGCGCCCTGGTCGAGATCTCGGAGGTGAGCCTGGCGCGGCCGCTGCCGGCGGAGATCCACAGTGGCTTTCTCGACCAGCCGCGCGCCGGCGCGGTGCTCGACGCCGAGGTCGTCGACGTCTTCGGCTGGGCTGTCGGCGCCGAAGCCGAGGCGGTCGCGGTCGAGTTCTCCAGCAGCGGCAAGGCGATCTGCCGAGTGCCGCTGCGCACCCGGCGCCCTGACCTCGCCGACGCCTTTCCGGAGCGCCCGGAGGCTGCCTCTGCCGGCTTCAGGACGACGATGGACCTGATCGGCACGCCGCCCGAGTTCGAGCTCGACCTCTCCGTCGTGTTGGCCGACCGGCGCCGGGCGGAGCTGGCGACGGTCCGTGGCCGCCATCGCTGGCGCCGCCAAAGCTCTCCGGCCTTCGCCGACCTGGTGTCCGTCGTGATCGCCTGCGGGGGCGGAGCCGATCGGCTCGCTGGCGCGATCGAGGGCG
>DATNGU010000316.1:0-2528 GCA_035605775.1 Solirubrobacterales bacterium
CCCGCGCCCGCGCGAGATCGGATGGAACACCTCATGGCGCCAGGCAAGCGGGCCGAAGTCGTCGCCGCGCTGCGCGGCGGCGCGCAGGAAGCAGATCGCCGCCTCGTTGACGGCGAGCGCGTGGGCCGCCAGGGGGCCGGCGGCAAGCTCGGCGGCGACCGGCGGTCTGCCTTCCAGGGCGCCCGCCTCGCGCGCCAGTTGCGTGCCGCGCTCGGTCGCGAACCACAGGCGCCGCCGCCCATGAGCAGAGGGAACGTAGTCGGCGAGGCCCGCCGCGCGTAGCCGCCCGAGCAGCTTCTGCACCCAGCGCAACTCGGCGTCGCCCGCGTGGATCGCGTGGACCTGCGGGGTCGAGAGCACGCGGTGGGCGGCGAGCGATGCGAGGATCTCGGTTCCCTTTGCGGACAGCGACTGGTAGGCCCCTCGCTCACCCATCGCCATCGACCTCCTCCCCCTGGGCGTGTGGCGAGGGTTCCGGCCCGCCGGCCGACTGCCCCTCCGCCTCGCCGTCGCCGCGCTGCCTTTCCAGCTCGACCTGGATGCGGTCGTCGAGCGTCTCCAGGTGCCGGGACACCTCGGCCACGGATCGGCCGTCGGCGGCCATGCCGGGCTGACCCTTGGGGTCGGACTGCTCGGCAGGCTCCTTGAGGACGTCCTCCACCCGGACCCCGCCCAACGCGAAGGGGGCGCTGAGGCTGCCCTTGTGGGTGACCTGGGCGATGAAGCGGAAGCGCTGCAGCTCGGTCAACGCCTCGGGGCGCACTCGTTTGCCCCACTCCTTGGCGATGAGGGAGGCGGCGTGGGAGTTGAGCGTCGAGGCGAGCAGGTGCGAGCGGTTGGTCGTCAGCGCGTTCAAGGTCGCCGCGCTGAGGCGCTCGGGGTTCTGGTTGAGGAGCACGGCCCGCAGCCCAAACTTCGCGCTCTGCTCCAAGAGCGCGGCGAGGTTGCCCGAGGCCGCGCCGTCATAGCTCTGCACCTCATCGAGGAAGACCCAGAACGGCTTGCGCTCGGCGGGAGGCAGGTCCGCGCGGCCGCGGGCGGCGTGCAACAGGTCGAAGAGCAGCAGGTTGGCGATCAGCCGGTCGCGGGTGCCGCCGGTCCCCGGACAGGCAAGGACGATCTTGCCCTCGTCCATCGCCTCGCGGACCCGATAGGTGCTCTTACTTTGGCCCAATAGCGCCCTGACCCGCTCGACGCGGCGCAGGCGGTCGACCATGTTCGTCACCGGCGTGATCGCCTCCGGGGCCAGCAGCGTGAAGCGATCGGTCCAGAAGCGCTGGTCGGCCCGTGGCAAGAATGGAATCACCGCCTCGCGCCACTCTGAGTCCGAGAGCAGCGTCGGGATCTGGAAGATCGTCGGCGCCAGCTCGGAGTCCAAACGCCCGGCGATTGCCGCGAGCGCGGCGGCGGCCTGGCTGGTCAGGTTGATCGCGCGCGTGGAGCGCTCGCCCCATTCGAGCGCCGAAGCGAAGGCGTCGACAACCGCCTCGACCCGCGCCTCGCTCTCCGCGGCGCTGCCGCCCAGCTCAAAGAGGTTCCAGCCGGGTTGCTCAACGCAGGCACCAGGGCCGAGGTCGATCCGCACCACCCGCTCGGCTACCTCGGCCAGGTAGGGCTCGATCCGCTCGAGGCCATCGCCGTGGGGGTCGAGGAAGAGGCCACCGTGACCGGCTCTGACGATGTGGGCAAACTGGGCGATCGCCGCCTCGGTCTTGCCGTAGCGGGAGCGACCGGCGATGTAGGTGAAGAAGGTGTCGGCGGTCCGGACCCCGACGATCTGATCGCCTGACTCCGTGCTCACCTTGCCGAGCGGGATCAGGTCGTCCCGCCGCTTCTCGAAGGCGGGCAGATCGGGGGGCGGCGAGAGCAAGGCTCCCGAGCGCAGGACATTCCGCTCACCGCAGTAGACGGTCGGCGGCTTCAAGAAGCCGGCCAGCTCGCGCGCGGTCAGGATCGTCTTGCGTGCGGGCCGGAAGAGGCCGGTGGCGAAGCGGCGGTCGAAGCTCCCTCGCCGCAGCGGGACGTCGGAGCCGAGGAAGGCGACGCCGGGGATCGGCACCCCGGAGGCCTTCAGGTAGTTGCGCTCGGCCAGCGGCCGGAAGGCGGCGAGCAAGCCCGACATGGCCGCTTCTGCCCGACCCCGAGTCGGCGCCTCGCCTCGCAGGAGGATCTGCGCCTCGAACAGCTCGCCGGAGCCGCGCAGCTTCGCGTCGACCGCCTGCACCGCCCCGCGACGCTCGACCTGCTCCTGGGGGTCGGGCCTCGTGCGACGGCGCTGGTCGCCATTCAGGAGCGCAGCCCAGTCGCGGCGCTCGCCGTGGATGCGGCGGGCCTCCCGTCGCAGCCGCCGCCGCAGGCAAGCGGCGCGAAAGCCGCTCGCCGGCAACAGGTCGACGCAGACGCTCGCGTCCTCGCCGGAGCGAAGCCGGCCGGTCGCCGCAGCGAAGGGCTGCAGCGGATCGGGCTTCGGGGAAAGCCGTGCCAGCGGCTCGACGCTCGGACGGGCCAGCACCAACTCGGTGCGCAAG
>DATNGU010000317.1:0-2733 GCA_035605775.1 Solirubrobacterales bacterium
CCGGCATGTGCCGGGGCTTTTTTCTGCGCTCGACGGGTTGGGCGCACGCTCGGCCACAGGATTCCTGCGTCCAGTTCTAGATATGCACCGGTCAAGGCTCGTGCCTGACCTGCCGACATCCTGTTGGTGCGCTCCTTCACGCTGTCCGCTCTCGCTGCGTCTGTAGTGCTGGCTTGCTGCCCGACCGTCTGGGCCTCAGCCCACGCTGACACTCAGCGCTTTGCCCTCGATCGAGCCAGAACCATTGCCTTTGCAGGCAGCTGCGGAGGGACCAGCAACGCCCTTCCGATGCGCAGGCGCCTCGCGCTTGAAGGCCCGCAGGCCCGCTTCTTCTCGCCCACTTCGCCATGGAACACCGCGCTGGTCGCCTCGTCGCCCCTCGACCCCTCCTCAACGGCGATGGTCGCCGGCCTGGTTCAGCAAGTGAGGCAATACGGCGCCGGCTTCAACACCACCACCTGGAGCGTTCCGATCTACACGGCCGGCGTCGACCAGGCGACTACGAGAGTCACGCTCGACAACCCCAATCGCTACCTCCAACGGGCATGGGAGGCCGTGCCAGTGCCGCCAGCTGCGCGACCCGCGGCAGGCACCGATCGACACCTGGTCGTCTGGCAGCCGGCCAGCGACACGATGTGGGAGTTCTGGCATATGGATATACAGGCTGACGGATGGCACGCGGAGTACGGCGGTCGAATCGTCCACGCCAGCCGGAGTCCGGGCTACTACGTGACGGCTCGCGATGAGACCGGGGCCGTCGTGGAGCAATCCTGGTGGGGTGCGACCGCCACCGGGCTGCCGTTGGTCGCCGGCCTCGTCACCATGGAAGAGGCTCGCTGCGGCGCTATAGATCACGCCCTCGCCCTCGCCCTCCCCAATGTCCGCCAGGGCTATATCGCCTGGCCGGCCCAGCGCGGTGACGGCAAGGATCCGAGTCCGACGGCGATCCCCGAGGGCGCCCGCCTCCGCCTCGACCCAAGGCTCGACCTGTCCGAGCTCGACATGCCGCCGTTCACCAGAATGCTGGCCAGAGCTGCTCAGCGGTACGGCTTGATCGTTCGCGATGGCGCCGGAAGCGTCGCGCTCTACGGTGAGGACCCCACCCCCCGCGGTAGCAACCCCTGGCTCCAACTAAGCGGCAACCTGAAGCCCTGGCAGTTCATGCCGAGCTTCCCTTGGTCGCGCCTGCAGGTGCTTCGATCGGACCTGCGGGCCTACCCACCCCAGCCGACGGGCTAGGGAGCCTCGCCGAGGCGCAGTTTGCCCTCCCTCAGGGTGGCTAACGCTGCACCCACCAGAAGGCCGATCACGACACCGATGAAGGCGAGGATCATCAAGACCGAACCGCGGTCGCTGGTCGCTTCGGTGGCGGGGGAAATGATCTGGACCAGCTGCGTCGCGGCTTGACCTTGGACGCTCGCGGTGTAGGCCTTGCCCAAGGCATTGACGCGCAAATCGGCGGCGTCGAAGCTGCTTTGAGCCTTGGCGACGTCGGTCGTAGCCGAGGCCGTGGGTTCCGACCCGGACACTTCGACGGCGGTATGGAGTTCCTGCTTGGCGATCTTGCGCAGGACGGTTGCGGTGCGGTACTGGCGGTATAGACGGGCGCTGTCGGGATTGTTCTGGTTGAGGTCGGCCGCGTACGCGACCAGCGCGTGGCTGCTGTCGTTGGCCAGGGCCACCGCCCGGTCGCCGCTCGAGGCAGTGGCGTCCACCCGGAAGATCGGGCTTTCCGCGACCGGAGTCGCGGTGATGCTGTCCTGGACCTCCTTGACCGAGAGGTCGTTCTTGGCCGCAACCGGTCGCGCGACGGCTCCGGCCGTGACCGTCCGGCTATAGCCCGTGGCAAGAGCTTGGGTGGCCACCGCGTAGCCCGAGAGCGCACCGGGCGAAGTGATGTCGATCCTTCCCACCGCGAGACGTGCCGTCGCCGTGTAGGTCGGCGTGCGCACCAGCGCGATTGCGACACCAACCGCCACGACGATAAGCACCGCGAAGAGCACGACCCACCAGTTCCAGAGCATCGCCCGGACGACGTTGACCGTCGGCGGCGGGGTCGCCAGCATCTTGCGATCGTCCTGCACGAAGGTCAAGAGGGCGATAGCGTACTAGCAGCGGTGACGCATCCATCTCTTCACCCTGGGAGGAGGCTGCTGGGGCGAGCGCGTCGCTCGGCCACGCATACCCTTCGGCGCACGAACGCGGGTCAAAGACCGCTGCCCGACTTCCTCATCATCGGTGCCCAGAAGGGCGGCACGACCTCGCTGCACGCCTACCTTTCCGAGCACAGGCGGGTCTCCCCCTCGAGCACCAAGGAGGTCCACTTCTTCGACCATGCCTACGACCGAGGGCTTGGCTGGTACCGGGCCCATTTCCAGCGTTCGGCCAAGGCGCCTCTGAGCCTCAGCGGCGAGGCGACGCCGTACTACCTCTTCCACCCTCTGGTCCCGGCTCGCGTTGCCGAAACCCTTCCCGAGAGCCGGCTCATCGTCATTCTCCGAGACCCGGTCGACCGCGCCTTCTCACATCACAACCACGAGCTCGCCCTCGGCTTCGAGGATCTTCCCTTCGAGGAGGCGATTGAGCGGGAACCAGAGCGTCTCGAAGGGGAGCAGGAGCGCATTCTCGAAGACCCCGGCTACCGCTCTTTCGCCCACCAGCACCACTCCTACGTTTCCCGCGGCCGTTATGCGGAGCAGCTGGAACGCTGGCTCGCGCACGTCCCCCCGGAGC
>DATNGU010000318.1:0-4213 GCA_035605775.1 Solirubrobacterales bacterium
CTCACAATGGATCTCAGGAGCGAGGAGCCAGGAGCTCGTCCATCGCTGGCGGGGGGAATCCGACGCGATCGCCGTCGGCATCGGCACCGTCCTCGCCGACGACCCGCTGCTCACGGCCCGTGGCACGGACGCCCCCCGTCAACCCCTCCGTGTCGTCTTCGACCGTCAGGCCCGCCTGCCCCTCGACTCGCAGCTCGTCCAAACCGTCGACCAGTCTCCGATCCTCGTCGTCATGTCATCGGAGGCCGACCCCGCGCGAAGAGCCGCCCTGCGCGACGCCGGCGCCGAGATCCTCGTCGCCGACGACATCGAAGCTGCCCTATCCGAGCTGGGCCGCCGCAGCATCACCAGCCTCTTCCTCGAGGGCGGCCGCACGCTCGCCGCCGCTTTCGCGGCGGCCGATCAGGTAGACGAGGCGAGGGTGTTCGTCGCCCCGGTCCTGCTCGGCGGAGGCGAGCGCATGAGCGCCGTGGATCCCAACGCGGGCGACACCCTGATCGAGACCCGCTTCAAGGAGTGGTGACGTGTTCACCGGCCTGATTCAGGACGTGGGCACGGTGGAGTCGCTCGATTCGGGCGCCGACGGCGCCCGCCTGCGAATCGCGACTGCGCTCGGGCCCGAAATCGAGCCCGGCGACTCGGTCGCGGTCAACGGCATCTGCCTGACGGCGACCGCGGCCGACGCCGGCGGCTTTGCGACCGAGGCGATGAACCAGACCCTGGCCGTCACGGCCCTCGCTGGGGTTGAGCGCGGCGCCCGGGTGAATCTCGAGTTGGCGCTGAGCGCCTCCGATCGCCTCGGCGGACACATCGTCCAGGGCCACGTCGACGGCGTGGGGGAGGTCGCGTCGAGCGAAGACGACGGCTTCGCCAGGCGCTTGCGCGTAGGGCTCGATCCAGGCTTGCTGCGCTACGTGATCGCCAAGGGATCGATCGCCTTGGACGGGGCCAGCCTCACGGTCGCCGAGCTGGGCGACACTTGGTTCGAGGTCTCGCTCATCCCAGAGACCTTGGAG
The DNA here is from genome assembly GCA_035605775.1 of Solirubrobacterales bacterium. GTDB lineage: Bacteria > Actinomycetota > Thermoleophilia > Solirubrobacterales > 70-9 > VRUE01. The sequence goes on from DATNGU010000318.1 coordinate 1,017, forward strand.
CGGACGAATTTGGGCGAGGCAGAGGCCGGGCGCAAGATCAACGTCGAGTGCGATGTCGTGGCCAAGTACGTGGAGCGGTTGGTGTCACCATTGGCCGGAAAGGAGCAGGCGTGAGCCAGATGACGGAGACGCAGAGAAAAGAGGGGTCGAGCTGGGCACCGGGCGAGAGCCCGTTTGCGACGATCGAGGAAGCGATCGAGGAGATCCGCCGCGGTCGGATGGTCGTCGTCTGCGACGGCGAGGATCGCGAGAACGAGGGCGACCTGGTGATGGCGGCGCAGTTCGCGACCCCCGAGGCGGTGAACTTCATGGCCAAGGAGGCGCGCGGCCTGATCTGCCTGGCGCTGACCGCCGAACGCTGCGAGCGGCTCGGCCTCAATCTGATGGCGGCCAAGAACGAGGCGCCGTTGCAGACGGCCTTTACGGTGACGATCGAGGCCGCGGGCGGGGTCAGCACCGGAATCTCCGCCCACGATCGCGCCCACACGATTCAGGTCGCGATCGACCCCAGCTCCGGCCCGCGCGACATCGTCGTGCCCGGCCACATGTTCCCGCTGCGGGCCAAAGACGGCGGTGTTCTGGAGCGCACCGGCCACACCGAGGCCAGCGTCGACATGGCCCGGCTCGCCGGCCTCACCCCCGCCGGGGTGATCTGCGAGGTGATGAACGACGACGGCACGATGGCCCGGGTGCCGGACCTGGTCCCCTACTGCGAGAAGCACAACCTGAAGATGGTCACCGTCGCCGACCTGATCGCCTACCGGCGCCGCACCGAGAAGCTGGTCGAGCGGGTGGTCGATACCGGCCTGCCAACCGCCTTTGGCGACTTCACCGCGGTCGGCTACCGCTCGCTGGTCGACGACAAACACCACGTGGCGATGGTCAAGGGCGAGGTCGACGGGGCCGAGGACGTGCTGGTCCGCGTTCACAGCGAGTGCCTGACCGGCGACGTCTTCCACAGCATGCGCTGCGACTGCGGCGAACAGCTGGCATCGGCCCTGGCGATGATCGAGCAGGAGGGCCAGGGGGTGCTGCTCTACCTCTCCCAGGAGGGGAGGGGGATTGGCCTGCTCAACAAGCTGCGCGCCTACAAACTGCAGGAGGAGGGGGCCGACACGGTCGAGGCCAACCTGAAGCTGGGCCTGCCGGCCGACCTGCGCGACTACGGCATCGGCGCCCAGATCCTCGGCGACCTCGGCCTGACCAGCATCCGCATCCTCACCAACAACCCGAAAAAGATCGTCGGCCTCGAGGGCTACGGCCTCTCGGTAAGCGAGCAGGTGCCGATCGAGTCGGCCCCCAACACCCACAACGAGGCCTACCTGCGGGCGAAGCGCGACAAGCTCGGCCACACGCTCCACCATCAGGGGCTCGCTCTCGATGAGGAGATGATCCACGACGAGGAGGAGCGCGACGCCGCTGACGGGAGCGAGCCGGCGAATGGCTGAGCCGGGAGAGTTCCTGGAGACCTTTGATGAAGCCGAGCGCTCGATCCTCTCGACGCTCAGCTTCGCCGTCTGCGTCGGCCGCTTCTACGAGGACCTCGCCCAGCGGCTGCTGCGCGGCGCCGATGAGGGCTTCGAGCTCGCCGGGGTGCCGGCGGCCTCGGTCCGCCACGCCTCGGTCCCCGGCGCCTACGAGTTGCCCTTCGCCGCCAAGCTGCACGCCGAGAGCGCCGAGCTCGCCGGCGTCGCCTGCCTCGGCGTCGTCATCCGCGGCGAGACCGACCACTACGACTTCGTCTGCGCCGAGGCTGCCCGCGGCATCCAGGACGTGCAGCTGGCGACCGGCGTGCCCTGCGCCTTCGGCGTGATCACCTGCGACACGATGGAGCAGGCGCTGGAGCGGGCTGGAGGAGGCAAGCGAGACCAGGGCCGCAACGCCGCCCTCACCGTGGCGCGGATGGCGTTGCTGCAGCGGCAGCTGGGGTAGTTAGACCGCGGGGAAGATCGAGACGGGATAGCGCCGTATCTCCCGGTCCGAGGTGACCAGCGTCAAGCCCTCGACCTGCGCCTGGGCGATGAGCATGCGATCGAAGGGGTCGCGATGATGGTGGGGGAGGGAAGCGATGGCCTCGGTGTGGTGGATCGTGACCGGAAGCAGGCTGAACTGGCCATCGCGCAGAGTCTCGTGGAAAACCTTGGGCAGCTCGATGCGCCGCCGCGACAACTTGATCGCCAGCTCCCACGGACTGACGACGCTGACGAACACCTCGTTCTCCGACGACTCGATCAGCCCCAGCGCCTTCGCCGCGACCCGCTCCGGTTCGGTGATTGCCCAGACAACGGTGTGGGTGTCGAGGAGAAGTCTCAATCTCCCCGCCAAAGCCTGTCGCCGGTGGGAAAGATCTCGCTTTCCTCGAAATCCCGTTCGATTTCGCGATCCATTTCTGCCCATTCCTCGTCGGAAGGGAGCTCGATCTTGCCGCGCAGGGTCCCAAGCACCCGCTTGCCCGGCCGTGGTCGCTCGATTGGCACCAACTTCGCCGCCGGCTTGCCTGCGCGGCTGATCACGATCTCCTCGCCCCCTTCGACGCGCTCGACGAGGCGCGACAGATGGGTCTTGGCCTCGTGCATGTTCACCTGCTCCAAGTCCTCAGCGCTCATTTCTCTCCCCCTTTCCCGGGGTAGGCGATCATGGATGCAGCGATGTCTTCATCTTAGTCAAGTTAGCTAACTAGCGATCAGGCTACTATCCACGACCGATGGCCAAGGTATGCCACAGCTGCGGCAAGGGACCGGCGTTCGGCCAGTCCCGGAGCCACTCGATGGTTGCGACCAAGCGGCGCTTCGACCCGAACCTGCAGAAGGTGCGGATCGAAGAGAAAGGCCGCAAGCTGCGCGCCTACGTCTGCACCCGCTGCCTCAAGGCCAACAAGGTCGTAAAGGCCGCTTAGCTCGTCCAGCCCTCGGTTGGAGGGGAACTGGCGGGGAGAGGGGGGAAGCTCGAGCGCCCGTTGTTGGCTTGTGAAGTTTCCTATGGCGAAGTGGGCTGCCAACACGGACGATCCCCGGGGTGGCCGCCAACCTCGGGAGGAACCTTCGAAGTGCGCGCGAGCGCCGCGATTTGACGCAGGAACAGGTCGCGGAACGCAGCGGCGTTCACGCCACCGAGGTCAGCCGGATCGAGGCCGGCAAACGCGACCCGAAAGTCTCGACGTTGGAAAGGTTGGCGGCAGCGGTTGAAGTCTCGCCCGG
>DATNGU010000319.1:0-2431 GCA_035605775.1 Solirubrobacterales bacterium
TCCCGGGCCTCAACCTCTCCAACTCGCACCGGATGGCCGCGGTCGGCTTCCTCAAGACCCTGGCGCGCGAGGTGGCCGTCGACGGGATCACCGTCAACACGGTCGCCACCGGGCGCTTCGCCACCGACCGCCTCGCCTCCAACTACGGCTCGATGGAGGTCGCCGAGGAGGTTGCCCGCGAACAGGTGCCCGCGCGCCGGCTCGGCCGCCCGGAGGAGTACGGCGACCTCGTCGCCTTCCTCTGCTCCGAGCGCGCCGCCTACGTCACCGGGACCGTGATCCCGATCGACGGCGGCATGCTCCACTCTGCCTTCTAGCCAGCGGCGTGGTATCGATGGTGGAGCGATGAGCCACTCCCACGCCGGCCACAGCCACGGCCCCTCGGCGGACGCCGACCGAGGCAAGCTGCAGATCGCCCTGGCGCTGATCCTCGGCTTCATGGTCGCCGAGGTGGTGACCGGGATCCTCGCCAACTCGCTGGCGCTGCTCTCCGACGCCGCCCACATGCTCACCGACGCCGCCGCGATCGCCCTCTCGCTAGTAGCGATACGTCTCGCCAAACGCCCTGCCGAAGGCCAGATGACCTTCGGCCTCAAACGGGTCGAGATCCTCTCCGCCCAGGCGAACGGGATCACCCTGCTGGTGCTGGCGGCGATCATCGCGATCGAGGCGGTACGGCGGCTGCTCGACCCGTCCGGCGTCGACGGCGGCCTCGTCCTCTTCGTCGCCCTCGCCGGGATCGTCGTCAACCTGGCCGCGACCGCGGTTCTCGCCGGCGCCAACCGCGAGAGCCTCAACGTCGAGGGCAGCTACCAGCACATCCTCACCGACCTCTTCGCCTTCGTCGGAACCGCGATCGCCGCGGCAGTGATCCTGCTGACCGGCTTCAACCAAGCGGACGCGATCGCCTCGCTCCTTGTCGCCACTCTGATGCTGCGCTCGGCGATCGGCCTGCTGCACGAATCAGGTCGGATCTTCCTCGAGGCCTCGCCGAAAGGGACCGACCCGGACCGGATCGGCAGGCAGATGGCCGAACAGCCGGGCGTGGTTGAGGTTCACGACCTGCACGTCTGGGAGGTCACCTCCGAGTTCCCGGCGCTCTCGGCCCACGTCATCGTCGAACGGGATGCCGACTGCCATCGCGCCCGCCTCGAGCTCGCCGAGATGATCGAGCGCGAGTTCGACATCCACCACACGACGCTGCAGGTCGAGCACCAGCCGGAGCGGCTCGTGCAGATCGAGCGGTAAGCCGGCCCCGCGGCGCTAGCTGCCGTCGGCGCGCTCGCGCATCGACGGGAAGAGGATCACGTCACGCAGCGTCTTCGCGCCGCTGAGGATCATCATCAGGCGGTCGATCCCGAGGCCGCAGCCGCTCGCGATCGGCATCCCATATTCGAGCGCCCGCACGAACTCCTCGTCGTGCTCGTGCGGCGTCTCCTCCGCCCCCGACTCCTGCCGTTCGCGCTGTTCGACGAAGTGGCGGCGCTGTTCGATCGGGTCGTTGACGTCGGTGCCGCCGCCGGTGATCTCCATCCCGGCGACGATCCCGTCAAAGGCCGCGGCGAGCAGCTGCGGGTGCTCGGGCACCGGCTTGACCAGCGGCCAGATCGCCAGCGGCAGGTCGATGATGAAGGTCGGCTGGATCAGCTTCGGCTCGACCAGCTTGCCCTGCAGGGTGTCGACCAGCGCCGCCCAGTCGTCGTCGGGCTCGGCGTCGTCGCCGGCGATCTCGGCCAGCTCGTCGCGGCTCGCCTTGGTGATGTCGACGCCGGTCTCTTCCTTCAGCAGGTCCTGCAGCCGCAGGCGCGGCCAGGGCGGCGCCAGGTCGATCGTCTCGCCGTCGCGCTCGACCTTGGTCGTGCCGAGCACCCGTTCGGCGACGTCGGAGACGATGCCCTCCGCCACGTCCATCACGCCGTGGTAGTCGGCCCCGCTGACGAACCACTCCAGCATCGTGAACTCCGGGTTGTGCTGGGGCGACATGCCCTCGTTGCGGAAGAACTTGCCCAGCTCGTAGACGTTCTCGAAGCCGCCGACGATCGCACGCTTGAGGTAGAGCTCGGTGGCGATCCGCAGGTAGAGGTGGCGGTCGAGCGCGTTGTGGTGGGTCTTGAAGGGACGCGCCGCGGCCCCGCCGGTCATCCGTTGCAGAATCGGCGTTTCCATCTCGACGTAGTCGCGTTCGTCGAGGTGGTCGCGGATCGCCTTCACCACCTTTGCGCGCATCGCGAAGATCTCGCGCGAGCGCTCGTTCGCCATCAGGTCGAGCTCGCGCTGGCGATAGCGCACCTCCGGATCGGAGATGCCGTGGAAGAGGTCGGGTGGGTCGCGCAGCGCCTTGGCCAGCAGCGTGCACTCCCGCACCTCGATCGCCAGCTGGCCCCGTTTGGTCACGTAGAGGTCGCCCTCGACCCCGACCAGGTCGCCGATG
>DATNGU010000320.1:0-4734 GCA_035605775.1 Solirubrobacterales bacterium
CTCGAGCTGCAAACCCCGCCTGTAGGCAAGGGTTGCGGCCGGATTCTGCCGCTATGGGCGGGCAGGCGCCACCTTCTCTGGCGGCTGCACGATCCCTCCCCGGTAGGGTTGCCAGCCGAGATGGAGGCCTCGGCCCGCGCAGACGATTTCATCCCAGCCGGCCTGGCCGCGCTCGGGATCGAAGCCGACGAGGTCGACCTGGCGGTGATGGCAGCGCTCCATCAGCTGTTTTGGCCGGCGATCCTCGAGCTGCTCGCGCTCGACACCGAGCGACTCGCGCCGGAGCCCTTCCCAGACCTCTCCAAGGCACCGCGATGAGCGTCGAGCTCGACATCGGCCTGCGCGCGCAGGCGGCCGCGATTGCCGCCGGCGAAATGGATGCCGGCGAGCTGCTCGACGCTACCCTGGAACGGATCGAGCAGCGCAATCCGGCACTCAACGCCGTGGTCGAGACCTTCCCGGAGCGCTCGCGCGAGATGCTCGCCGCCGCTGCCGACGGGCCACTCCGTGGCGTCCCCGTCGTGATCAAGGACGAGTGGCCGCTGCCCTGGCGGGCGCAGCGCTTCGGCGCCGCCGAACTGATGGCGCCCACCGCCCCGGGCGAGTCCGGGCCCTACCGGGCCCTGCGCGACGCCGGCGCGGTCGTCGTCGGCGTCGGCAACATGCACGAGCTCGGCGCCGGCAGCACCGGCAGCGTGTCGTTCTACGGCGCCGCCCACAACCCGTGGGATACCGATCGCTGCCCGGGGGGTTCTTCAAGCGGCCCGGCGGCCTCCGTCGCCGGACGCCTCGTCGCCGGGGCCGTCGGCGCCGACGGCCTGGGCTCGGTTCGCTTCCCCGCCGCCTACTGCGGGCTGACCGGGCTGAAGCCGACCTTCGGCCGCTCGGCGATGGAGGGGCACCACATGGCGGCGATCACCACGCTGATCGTCTCCGGCCCGCTCTGCGCCGATGCCGCGGACTGCCGCCTGCTGGGCTCGGTGCTGTTCGGCGAGGAGCTGCGCGGAGGCGATGCGGCCGGGCTGCGGATCGGCGTCGTCCGCGAGCCGGTCTCCGAGGACGTCACGCCGGAGGTCGGCGAGGCCTGCGACGCCGCGATCGAGTCGTTGCGGGCCGAGACCGGCGGGGAGGTACGAGAGATCTCGCTGCCCGACCTCGACGCCGCCACCGTCGCCGCCATCCTGATCATCAACTCGGAGAGCATGAGCGGCGCGACGCCGGAGCGGCTCAACCACCTCGATCCCGAGCTGAGCCCGATCGCCAAGGGCTCGCTCAAGTACCGGATGCTGCTACCGACCGCAGCCACCGTCCAGGCGACCCGGGTACGGACGATGATGCGCCGGCGCCTCGCGACCCTCTTCGACGAGGTCGACGTGATCGCCTGGCCCACCGTCCCTGCCCCCGCCCCGCCGCTGGAGGCGCCGCTGGTCGAGCTCCCGTCCGGCACCCTGACCGCCGACCAAGCCAACGTGCGCGGCGCGGCGCTTGCCAACCTGACCGGCATCCCCTCGATCAGCATGCCGGTGGGGCTGAGCGGCGGAGGGCTCCCGATCGCCCTGCAGCTGCAGGGCGCCTGGGGCCGCGACGAGCTGCTGCTCGACGCCGCCGAGGCATTGGAGCGAGCCAACGGTCGTCGCTGGGTCGAGTCGCTGCCGCCGCTCGCCCAGGGCGAGCCGGCAAGCACCTGATGCCCGCGATCGGCGTCGAGGGGTTGGAGCGCTCCTTCGACGAGGTGCTGGCCGTCCAGGGCATCGACCTCGAGGTCGGCGAGGGCGAGATCTACGGCTTCCTCGGGCCCAACGGGGCCGGCAAGACGACGACGGTGCGGATGCTGACCACCTTGCTCCTGCCCACCGGCGGCAGGGCGACGGTCGCCGGTCACGACGTGGTCGGCGAAGCACGCCTGGTGCGCGCTTCGATCGGGGTCGCGCTGCAGGAAGCGGCACTCGACCCCCTGATGACCGGCCGCGAGCTGATCCGCCTGCAGGCGACGCTGCAGGGAATCGCGGGCGCCGAGGGCCGGCGGCGCGCCGATGACCTGCTCGAACGCGTCGACCTCGTCGCCGCGGCGGACCGCCGTGTCGGCACCTACTCGGGCGGGATGCAGCGGCGCCTCGACCTCGCCGCGGCGCTCGTCCACGAACCGCGAGTGCTCTTCCTCGACGAGCCGACCACCGGCCTGGATCCCGTCAGCCGCAAAACGATCTGGGAGGAGGTGCGGGCGCTCAACGACGAGGGCACGACCGTCTTCCTCACCACCCAGTACCTGGAGGAGGCAGATCAGCTCGCCGACAACGTCGGGATCATCGACAGCGGCAAGATCGTCGCCGAGGGTACGCCCGCCTCACTCAAAGCCGAAATCGGCCACCCCCACATCCGCCTGCAGCTCGAGGAGGGCTCGATTGCTGCAGCCGAGGAGATCTGCGCCCGGATCGGCCCGCTGCTGCCGCCGGTCGATGGCAGGACGGTCCTGGTCGAGGTCGAGCACGGCGCCGCCGACATTCCGCGGGTCGTGCGGGCGCTTGACGAGGCCAGCATCGCGGTCGGCTCGTTGGAGCTGGTCCGCCCCAGCCTCGACGACGTCTTCGTCGCCAAAACCGGCTACCACCTCGAGCACGAAGGGGAGGAGAGCGGCGAGGGCAAGGAGACCGTGAAGGCGTGAGCAGCTTCGCGATGAACCTGCGGGTGGTGCGGGCGCTCGGCATGCGCTCGATCCGCCAGACCTTCCGCCGCCCGCAGCTGATGGCGCCGATCGTCGTCTTCCCGACGATCCTGCTCGCGATCCAGACCGGCGGTGCCGCCGGCGCTGTCAACCTGCCCGGCTTCCCCCCGGTGCAGAGCTTCCTCCAGTTCATGCTTGCCGGGGCGATGATGCAGTCGCTGATGCTGGCCGGCAACAGCGGCGGGATCGCGCTCGCCGTCGACATCGAGATGGGATTCACCGACCGCCTCTTCGCGGCGCCGATCTCCCGCTACACGATCGTCCTCGGACGGCTGGCCGGTACGGCGGCCCTGGGGTTGCTCTCGGCGCTCTGGTTCCTCGCGATCGGGCTCGTCTTCGGCGCCGAGATCGAGGCTGGCGTCCCGGGAGCGCTGCTGGCGATCGCCCTCGTCACCGCGACGGCGATGGCGGTCGGCGGGCTCGGCGCGGCAATCGCCCTGCGCAGCGGCAGCGCCAGCGTCGTCCAGGGCCTCTTCCCGCTCGTCCTCGTCGTCCTCTTCCTCTCCTCGGCCTTCTTCCCGGTCGACCTGATGATCGAGCCGGCGCAGACGATCGCCGAATACAACCCGCTCAGCTTCGTCGTCGAAGGGGTCCGTGAGCCGATCATCTCCGGCATCGACGCCTCCGACACGGCGAAGGCGCTGCTGGCGATTGCCGGCATCGTCATTTTCGGCCTCGTGCTCAGCGCGCGGGCGCTGCGCCACCGTCTGCGGGTCGGCTGATGGAAGCGACGGCGATTCCGGCCTGGCGCGCCAACCTGGCGACCATCGGCGCCCTGATGTCGCGGGCGAAGAACGAGCTGCTGCGCGTTCCCGGAGCGGCGATCCCCGGCGTTCTGGCCCCGACCATCTTCTTCCTCGGGCTGAACGGCGTCTTCGGTGCCCTGACCCAGCTGCAGGGCTTCGAAACCGGTACCTACGAGAGCTTCATCGTCCCGGTCAGCATGCTGCAGGGGGCGGGCTTTACCGGGGCGGCGGCGGGCGTCAACCTTGCCCGCGACATCGAGGGAGGCTGGCTCGACCGGCTGCTGGTCTCCCCCGCCCCGCGCTGGGTCCTGCTCGCCGGCACGGTGCTCGCCGCGAGCGCACGCTCCCTCATCCCGGCCACTTTCGTGCTGGCGATCGCGCTTCTTCTCGGGGCGGGTTGGCCGGGAATCGACGGGCTCTTCGTCACCTATCTGATGGTCGCCGCGATGGCCGCGGTTGCCGCCTGCTGGGGCTCAATGCTGGCGCTGCGCTTCAAGAGCCAGTCGGCGGCGCCACTGATGCAAGCGGGAATGATGGCCCTGATCCTGACCACGACCGCCTACGCGCCGCTGGCGCTACTGCAGGGCTGGCTCCAGGACATCGCCCGGATCAACCCGGTCACCCAGGTGGTCGAAGCCGCGCGGCAGGGTTTCGTCGGCGGCGTCACCTGGGCTGAAACCTGGCCCGGAATACTCGCCCTGGCGGGCTTGCTGGCCGTCCTCGGCACCCTCGCCCTGCGCGAGATGCGCCGCACCGGGGTGTGAGCGCACCGCGGAAGAGCGCGGCGGAGATCGCCGAACGCGTGCTACGCCAGAACTGGCTCGAAGGCGAGCGCGAGGAGACCCACTTCGCGTACACGCGACCCAGCCCGACCCGCTACCCATGGCAGTGGTACTGGGACTCGTGCTTCGCGTCGATCGTCTGGCGGCGCTTCGACCGCGAGCGCTCACGGGCCGAGCTGGAGAGCCTGCTCGCCGCCCAGCGCGAGGACGGCTTCATCGGCCACACGATCTTCTGGGACCGGCCGGTATCGCTCGGCCGCTACCCCTTCTACAACGTCGCCTCGCGTCGCTCGTTCCAGACCGAGACGATCCAGCCGCCGCTGCTCGCCTGGGCCTGGCGGATCGCGGTCGGGAAACCTGCCGCGGAGCCGCGGATCGCCGCCCAGATCGATTGGCTGGCGGCCAACCGCGACCTCGAGGGCGACGGGCTGCTCTGGATCGTCCAGCCCGACGAGTCCGGCCTCGACGCCTCGCCCAAGTTCGA
>DATNGU010000321.1:0-5463 GCA_035605775.1 Solirubrobacterales bacterium
TGCCTTCAGTGCCTGGGCGAGGAGAAGAAGCAGCCCGGCTGCCGCGAGCAAGCCCGGCTGGCCGCGCGAGAGCGGCCACGAAGTGGTCGCAAAATGACGGATGGCCAGGAGGACGAGGAGGAGCATGAGGGCAGCCGACCCGAGACCGACTACCCAGCGCGTCCTCCTCGAGTGGCGAAGCTGCCAGAGCGATCGCACCAGCAGCCGATAGCGGCCTTCGAGCACGACTGGTGCAGCCGTGACTGCGATCTTCGCCAGCGGATCCCGCTCCGGCTGCATATCCAGCGGTGGGGTTTGCCTCATGCGCTGCCTTCGAGAAGCCACCGGCAGCATGCCACCACACGCCGGCGCCGCCATCGACGCCTGAGGGAACAGGCGGTCCCGTCAGACTTCCGCGAGTAGGTGGACGCCGCCGGCCGGTTCGGGACGGGACCAAGGGACTCGGTGTTGGCGAGCGGTCGCGTTAGGTTACGGGTGATGGGTGAGGGTCGGCGGTCGCCCTTGAACTTGAACTCGTTGCTGGCGGCGGTCGAGGCGGCCCCGCCGGTCGCGGCGGTCGATGTGCTCGCCGCCGCGCTGGCGGAGGCGGTCGGCGCACGCGAGGTCAGCTTCCTGATCGCCGACTTCAGTGGGCGGTCGCTGATCCGACTTGGCCACTCGGGCGGGGAGGGCCCACTGCGGCTGCAGGGGAAGGAGACCGCGGAGTGGGTGCCGTTGGCTGGAACGCCGCAGGGGCGGGCGCTGGCCGCTCAGGCCGTCGAGGTGATCGCGGAGGATGGCGGCGCTCGCTTGTTCGCGCCGGTGACCAGCCGCGGTGAGGCGGTCGGCGTGCTGGAGCTGGGTCTGGAGAGCTTCCCGGTTGAGCAGACGGTGGCCGATGTTGCTCTGGCGGCGCACTTCTTGGCATACGTGGTGATTGCGAACCGCCGCTACACCGATCTCTTCGAGTGGGGACAGCGCTCGGTACCGCTGTCCTTGGCGGCGGAGATCCAGCATCGGCTTTTGCCCGGATCGTTTACCTGCGAGGCCGGGCAGTTCACGCTCGCCGCCTGGCTGCAACCGGCGGGTGAGATCGGCGGTGACACCTTCGATTTTTCGTTGGACCGAGACGCCTTGCATTTGTCGATGACCGACGCGATGGGTCACACGATGGATGCCGCGCTGTTGGCGACCGTGCTGGTCGGAGGTCTACGCAACGCCCGCCGGCGGGGGGTTGGGCTGGCCGAGCAGGCGCGGCTGGCAAATGATGCGCTGGCCGAGCAGGCCGAGGAGAGCCAGTTCGTTACCGGCCTGCTCGTGCGGATCGACCTACCAAGAGCCACGGCGGGCATCGTCAACGCCGGCCATCCCCCGCCGCTCCGGCTTCGGGCGGGGCGCGTCGATCAAGTTCTTTTGGAGGCCGACCGCCCGTTCGGGCTGCGGCCGGGAGGGGGCTACCGCGTGCAAGCTCTGCCCCTGGAGGTCGACGACCGGCTGATGTTCGTCACCGACGGAATGCTGGAGCGCGAAGCCGCGGGCATGAACATCTCCGCCATCCTGACCGAGGGCGCCGACATGCATCCCCGCGAGGCAGTGCAACACCTCACCCAGGCGGTCCTCCAGGCGAGCGGCGGCCGGCTGCGCGACGACGCCACGGCGCTGTGCCTCGACTGGCATGGCGGCCCTCCCCGTGACCGCGACGCTACCTCGGGAGCAAACCGCGAAGTGCGGATCGATCCCGGTACCGCGGTCGCGCGTTCGCCCCGACCGGCGTTTGAGGCGACAGCGGGTGGCGCTGATTCGAAGAGGCCCCCGTCTGGTAGCGCGGTCGAGCGTTAGCGGCGGGCGAGCCGGCGGCCGCTCTCGGTGTCGGGCGGGGTGTAGTTGAGCTCGTAGTGGTGGTAGAGGGCTGACTCGTCGGCGCCCGAGAGCTTGTCGCCGTGCAGCTCGATATTGGGCGCGTTCTTGACTTGCTCCCTCGTCACTGCCATTCGCAGGGCATCCGGGCCGAACGTGAGCCCGGCCAGCGGCACGAAAGTCAGGTGGCGGCTGATCAAGCCCTCCTTGACGGTGCCGAACATCGGCTCGTCGGTCTCGACGTCGACGTACACGTCCTGGAGCTTGCCGATCTTCTGCCCGTCGCGGTCGACCAGCGTCTTCCCGTGCCACTCGGCGATGTTCTCCTGATGGGCCATTGTCTTCTGCCTCCTTGCGGCGGACGCTGCCCGTCGAATACGGCCAGCTTAGCTTGGTGGCAGACTCCGCTAGGGTGGCGGCTGCTTTGCGCGCCGGGGCGTAGCGCGACGCAACGGCGGGCGGGCTTCAAAGCCGGTTAGCTCTCGCTTGGTGGCTCAATACCGCGTGCAATCCCAGCGGAAGCGTCTCGGCGTGCTGGGGTCGGGTCCTCGAGGAATGCTTAGCGGGAGCGACGGGACTCGAACCCGCGACCTCCGGCGTGACAGGCCGGCGTTCTAACCAACTGAACTACGCCCCCGGGGACGGGGAAGTCTAGCTAGATACCGGTCAGGCCGAGCTGACGCAGCAGGGTCACCGAGTCCGAGTAGACGTCCTTGCGCGCGACCAGCCCGTCGCGGATCGGGATCACGTCCATGCCCTTGTACTCGACCTTCCGGCCCGTCGGCGGGACCTCGATCCCGGAGCGCGTCATCGTGCCCTCGTGCGTGCCGCGGGCCGTCCACTCCTGCACGACCAGGTCGTCGCGGATGTACGCGCGGCGCGTCTCGAACGAGAGATCCGGGAACACGGAGAAGATGCCGCCGATCGCGCGCCCGATCGCTTCCCGCCCGACGTTGACGTCGCCGGTCACATGGTTCTCGAAGACCGAGTCGTCCGTGTGCATCGACACGATGGCGTCGATGTCGTGGTCGTTCCAGGCAGCGTTGTAGCGGTCGATGAACGCCTTCAGCTCTGCGCCGTCCACTGCAACTAGCCTAACCCGGCCGTGACCGTCATCGACTGGGTGGCGCTCGGCCTGGTGCTGCTCGCAGCGCTCGGCGGAGCCGTGCAGGGGCTCGTCTGGAGCGGACTTTCGCTCGCCGGGCTGATCGCGGGGGCGTTCCTCGGCGGGCGGCTCGCGCCGCTCGTGTTGGCTAACGGCTCGAGCTCGCACTACGCGCCGGTCGTGGCGCTCATCGCAGCGGTCACGCTGGCGGTTGCCTTCGAGGTGCTCGGAAGCACGATCGGCGGCGTGATTCGTAGCCGGCAGCGAACTCGCGGCGTGCGCGCGCTCGACTCGTTCGGAGGCGTCTTCGCAGGTGCGCTGATCGGGCTCGGGATGGTGTGGGTGCTCGGCGCGATGGCGCTGCAGCTTCCGGGGCAGGCCGACCTTCGCCGCGCCGTCCAGCGCTCGTACGTGATCCAGCAGCTGAACGACATCGTGCCGCCCCGGCAGCTGCTCAACGTGCTCGCCCGAGTCGACCCCTTCCCGACCTTCGCCGGCCCGCCGGTGCCCGCCGAGCCGCCCGATCCGGCCGTGCTGCGGACGCCGGGTGTCCGTGCCGCCGCGCCGAGCGTCGTGCGCGTGCTCGGGACGGCATGCGGCCTCGGCGTCGAGGGCAGCGGCTGGGTCGCTGGGCCGGAACTGGTAGTCACCGCCGCGCACGTCGTGGCCGGCGAGGAGGACACTTCGGTGTCCACCCTCGGCGGCGTCTCGCTCGCGGCGGCCGTCGTGGTCTTCGACCCGCACGACGACATCGCGGTGCTGCAGGTGCCTGGTCTCGACGCCGACCCGCTGCGGCTTGTCGAGCCCGAGAGCGGCACACCCGTTGCCATCGTCGGCTACCCGCTGAACGGGCCGCTCGACGCGACGGCCGGCCGAATCGGTAACACCGCGTCCGTGTTCGCCCAGGACGCCTACGGCCGCGGGCCGACTCGGCGCCTCGTGACCAGCCTGGCTGGACGAGTCGAGCACGGCAACTCGGGCGGCCCTGCGGTGGACGCGCGCGGGCGGGTTCAGTCGACGGTGTTCGCGGCGCGCTCGATCGGCGACGGCGGCTACGGCGTTCCGGCCTCGGTCGTGCGTGAGGATCTCGCCGGCGCGGGCGGCGGCCCGGTCTCGACCGGCCCCTGCGTCCGCTAACCCAAGACGTCGAGCGCGGCTTCGGGCTGCTTGAAAGGCGGGATCACGTAGACGCCCGAAACCTTCTCGCGTGCCTGCGCGTACAGCTCGCGCGCGAGGGTGAGCCCTTCCGCGCCAGCGTTGGCGCCCGCGTGCTCGAGCCGTCGCTGGACCTTCTCCGGCACGACGATCCCCGGAACCTCGTTGTGCAGCCGTACCGCGAGCTGGTAGCTGCGCACGTAGAAGATGCCGAGCAGGAGCGGCACCGGCCAGCCGCCGATCAACTCCTCGAAGCGGTCGAGGTAGGCGAGGTCGAAGAGCGCCTGCGTCATCGCAAAGCTCGCACCGGCCTCGATCTTCCGCCGGAAGCGCTCGGCCTCGAGCTCGAGGTCATCCGCCGATGGGTTGACCGCGACGCCGAGGAAGAACGAGGTCGGCGCGTCAATCCCCTTGCCGTTGTAGTCCTCGCCGCGGTTCAGCTGCGTGACGACCTGTGAGAGGCCGATCGAGTCGACCTCGTACACACCGCGCGAGCCGGGGTAGTCGCCGACCTCCGGCGGGTCGCCGGTGACCGCGAGGATGTTGCGCACGCCTTCCGCGTGGGCGCCGAGCAGCTGCGACTCGAGCCCCATGATCGACGTGTCGCGCGGGGTCAGGTGCGGGATCGTCTCGATGGCACAGTCGCGCTCGATCGCGACCGAGGCCATCAGCGCGTTGGCCCGGGCTCGCGCCATCGGGTTGTCGTTGATGTCGACGAAGCCGACCTTGCCGCTCTGCTTGAGCGTCCGCGCGACGGAGAGCATGGCGTCGTAGGTGCCGCCCTTGGGCGGGTCGAGCTCGACGCAGGTCACCCACTCCCCCTGGCGCAGCATCCGCGCTAGCTCGGTCTCGTACGGCCCGTGGCCATGGCGCGCCTCGACCAGCTCGCGCTCGAGCACGACCAGCGGCGCGGCCGGCTCGCGCTCCTCCTCCACGGCCGATGCAATTGCAGCGATCTCGACGGGCGTGGTGCCGCAGCAGCCGCCGATCAGCCGGGCGCCGAGCCGGCGGGCATGTGCCGCGAACTCGGCGAAGTACTCGGGCGTGGCGTGCGGGTAGATGACGCGACCACCGCTCAGGCTGGCGAGGCCGACGTTCGGGAGTACGGCGAGCGGCGGCCCGCCGTCGCCGCCCATCGCCTCGAGCGCCGCCAGCGCCGCGTGCAGCCCCGCGCCGTGGTTGGCGCCGATCGCCGCCAGGTTGAGCGGCCTCAGGCGTTCCGCGGCCTGGGCTCCCGTCACGCCGGCGAGCGTCTCGGCGCCCTCGTCGAAGGTGAGGGTGGCCACGATCGGGAGCGACGAGACAGTGCGTACCGCGTCGATTGCCGCGTCGAGCTCGTTCAGGTCGTAGAACGTCTCGACCATGAA
>DATNGU010000322.1:0-5944 GCA_035605775.1 Solirubrobacterales bacterium
GACCGTGAAGCGGTCGGGCAGATCGGCGACCCGGCGCACGGCAAGGACGACGCCGGGCATGAACGAGACGCGGTCGATCGAGTCGTGGCGGATCGAGAGCGTCTGCCCCTCGCCACCGAAGATCACTTCCTGGTGGGCGACCAGGCCTGGCAGACGTATGGAATGGATCGGCTCGTGGACGTTGCCGCCCGCGGCGCCGATCAACTCCGCGGTTCGCTTCGCCGTGCCCGAGGGCGCATCGAGCTTGCGATCGTGGTGCAGCTCGACGATCTCGCACTCGGGCATGTGCCGAGCAACGAGCTGGGCCGCCTCCATCAGCAAGACCGCGCCGATCGCGAAGTTGGGAGCGAGGAAACAGTTGGCCTCTCCGCCCTCGGCGCTTTCACGCAACACGTCGAGATCGAAGCCGGTGGTTCCCACGACAGCGTGGACGCCCGCTTCGAGGCAGGTCCGGACGTTGGCAAGTGCCGTTTCGGGGGTGCTGAAGTCGACGGCGACGTCGGCGCCGGCCAGCGCATCGGCCAGCTCGACCCCCAGAGCAGGATCAACTCGCGCCGTCAGCTCCATATCCTCGGCGCCCTCGACGGCATTGCAGACGGTCTGGCCCATGCGGCCGGCAGCCCCGGAGACGACGACTCGAATCATGCGGCGGCCAGCTGCTCACTCACCGGCGCCAGCGCCTTGCGGAAGCAGTCCTCGTCACGGCCAACGCAAGCGGCGGAGAGCCGCTCGGGGCCGTAGAGCTCGGCGGCGAGCTCGCTCAGCTCCTCGACGTTCACAGCATCGACCTTTGCCAGCATCGCGTCGAGGCTTTCGATCGGTAAGCCGAAAAGCGTCGCACGCGAGATCCTCGTCATCCGTGCTGCCGTCGACTCCGAGGAGAGGACGAGACGGCCCTTTACGTTCTCCTTTGCCCGTGTGAGCTCATCGCTCGATACCGACTCGGTGCGGAGGCGGTGCAGCTCGGCGCCGATCACCGCACAGGCTTCCTCGACGTTGTCCTCGCGCGTGCCGACGTAGGTCGCGACCAGGCCGGAGTCGGTGTACTGCTCGTTGTAGGAGCCAACCGAGTAGGCGAGACCGCGCTTCTCGCGAATCTCGCGAAAGAGCCGTGAAGAGGTCGATCCACCGAAGATCGAGTCGAGTACGGCAAGCCCGTAGCGGCGCTCATCGTCGCGGACGATCCCGGTTGCCCCAAAGCAGATGTGGTACTGCTCGGTGTCCTTTGGGTAGAAGCGCAGGCGCGGCTCGGGGGGCGCGGCGACAGGGGGAGCGCCATTGCCGCCGGAGGGCGGTGAGACCAGCCGCTCGGCCAGGGCGACGATCCGCTCGTGGTCGAGATGGCCGGCGGCGCCGACGACGACGTTGGCGCCGGTGTAGCGAGCGCTGCGGTAAGCCTCGATGTCGGGGACGGGGATCGAGGAGATGACTTCGGCCTCACCGAGCACGCGCCGCCCGAGTGGATGCCCGTCGAAGACTGCCTCGGCGAGGATGTCGTGCACGCGATCCTGCGGCTCGTCCTCGTACATCGCGATCTCCTCGAGCACTACCTCGCGCTCGGAGTCGATTTCAGGGTAGGTCGGCGCCAGCAGCATTTCGGCGAGCAGGTCGAAGACCTCCTCGGTGTGCTCGTCGAGGAAGCGGGCGTGCAGGTGGGTGGTCTCCTTGCCGGTAGCCGCGTTGACCGAGGCGCCGAGCCCGTCAAAGCGCTCGGAGATCTCGATCGCCGAGAAGCGCTCGGTGCCCTTGAAGAGCAGGTGCTCGAGGAAGTGCGAGACGCCGGCCTGGGCCGGCGTCTCGTTCCTGGAGCCAGTGCGAACCCAGAGTCCCAGCGCTACGGATCGGACCGAGGGAACCTCCTCGGTCACGACCCGGGCGCCCGAACCCAGTTCGGTGAGCTTCGCCGTAGCCAAATGCTTAGCTACGACGCTCGCGCTCGCGCCTACGGCCGCCGCGCTCACGATCGCCGCCGTTGCGGCGGGGGCCACCACCGTCGCCGCCTGAGCCGACCGCAGCCAGCTCCTCGGGCGATTTGCCCGCCACCGATGGGTCATCGGAGAGGCGCAGGCCGATCCGGCCCCGCTCACGATCGACCTCGACTACGGTGACGTCGATCACGTCGCCGGAGCTGAGCACGTCGTCAACGGAGTCGACCCGCTCTCCCGGCTTGACATTGGAGATGTGAAGCAGGCCGTCGGTGCCCTTGACCAGCTCGACGAACGCTCCAAAGGTGGTCGTCTTCACCACCTTGGCGGCGGGGTACTTGTCGCCGACCTCAGCCTCCTTGGTCATCGACTCGATCCGCGCCACACAGGCTTCAACCAGTTCGCCAGTCGGCGCGTAGATCCGGATCGTGCCGTCGTCCTCAACGTCGATTTCGGCCTCGAACTCCTCGCAGAGGGCGCGGATGGTTTCCCCGCCTTTACCGATTACAGCGCCGATCTTCTCCTGATCGATCTTGATCGCCTCGATCCGTGGCGCGTGCTTGGAGAGCGTCTCGCGTGGCCCGTCGATCGCCTCGGCCATCTTGCCGAGAATGAATTGACGGCCCTTGTTGGCTTGCTCCAGCGCATCGGTGAGGATCTCGAAGGTGACGCCGGTGATCTTGATGTCCATCTGCAGAGCGGTGATTCCCTCTGCGGTACCGGCGACCTTGAAGTCCATGTCGCCGAGGTGATCCTCGACGCCGGCGATGTCGGTGAGGACGATATAGTCGTCGCCCTCCTTGATCAGCCCCATGGCGACGCCGGCTACTGGCGCCGAAACCGGCACCCCCGCGGCCTGGAGCGCCATCGAAGAGGCGCAGACCGAGCCCATCGAGGATGAGCCGTTCGACTCAAGCGTCTCCGAGACGACCCGAATTACGTAGGGGAAATCCTCTTCCCCTGGGATGGTCGCCACCAGAGCCCGCTCGGCGAGCGCCCCGTGGCCAATGTCACGCCGCTTCGGACCGCGCATGAAGCCAGCCTCCCCGACCGAGAAGGGCGGGAAGTTGTAGTGGTGCCAGAATTTCTTCGAGGTCTCGAGGCCAAGCGTGTCGATCCGCATGTCCATCCGCGTCGTACCGAGCGCGGCGTTGGAGAGGATCTGCGTCTCGCCTCGCGTGAACAGGGCTGACCCGTGTACCCGCGGGGAGACGTCGACCTCACACTCGATTGGGCGGATCTCATCCTGGGCGCGACCGTCGGGGCGCTTCTTGTCGACGGCGATCGCCTTGCGGATGGTGTCCTTCTCGATCGAGCCGAACGCGGCCTTGACCTCGGCCACGCGCTTCTCGTCGGTTTCTCCGTCGTCGGACTCGGGCGCGTACTTGGCGACCACCTCGTCCTTGACGTTGTCGATTGCCTCATAGCGCTCGAGCTTGCCCTCGGTGGCAATCGCGTCGATCAGAGTCTGGCCGTGGGAGGAGCGGATATCGCTGATCAGGCTCTCGTCGATCTTGGGGGCCTCGACCTCGATCTTCTCCTTGCCAGCCTTCTGCTGCAGCTCCTCCATTGCGGCGACGAGCTTCTTGATCTCAGCCTGGGCGATGTCGAGCGCGTCAAGAATCTCCTGCTCGGTAACGCCACTGGCGCCAGCCTCCACCATCAGGATCGCCTCGTCGGTGCCGGCGACGATCAAGTCGAGGTCGAGCTCCGCGAGGTCCTCCTCGGATGGGTTGACGACGAAGTCTCCGTCGAGTTTGCCGATTCGCACCGCGCCGACATGGGCGGCGACGGGAACGGGCGAAATCGCCAGGGCGGCTGAGGCGCCGTTCATGGCGAGGATGTCATAGGGGTGAATCTGGTCCACCGACATCGGGATCGCGACCAGCTGCGTCTCGTAGTGCCATCCCTTCGGGAACAGCGGCCGGATCGGCCGGTCGATCATGCGGGCCGTCAGCGTTGCCTTCTCGCTGGATTTGCCCTCTCGGCGAAAGAACGAGCCGGGAATTTTGCCGGCGGCGTACATCCGCTCCTCGATGTCAACAGTAAGGGGAAGGAAGTCCACGTCGCGAAGGTTTCCGACGGTTGCGGTGCAGAGCACCATCGTGTCGCCGGCCTGAACCACGACCGCGCCACCCGCCTGCTTTGCGAGTTTTCCCGTCTCGAATGAGATCTGGTCGTCGCCGATCTCCGCCGAAACGCGGGTAACGTCAAACATGCTCATTTAGTTGTCCTACCTCCGGCCGCCCGGATGGCGGCCATTTGCATTCAGAACTCTCGTTCTCTTTCAGCTGGGAGAGTACAGACGCTGAGGACGTGCCGGCAGTTAACCCACCCAATAGGTGGTCAATCGCCGGCGCGTCTGGGGAAGAGGGCCGGCGTGCCAGTGACGCCGGCGCGTATTCCGGATTCGAAATCGTGCCGGATCCGGGCCTCGACCCCCTGCGAGCGGCGGTCCGCCTCGAAGCGCTCGAGCTCGATACCGAGTCGCTTTGCCCGCTCCCAGAGATGTGGATCGTCGACCCGGCCTCGATCGGTGTAGAGGGAGTCGACCATCTCAAAGAAACGGCCCTGCCTCCCGGCCGCCTCGGCCGCGGCGTGCAGTGCCGGCGCCCGAGAATGCTTGCTTGCCACCGGGAAATGGCGGAAGACAATCCTTGCCGGCCGCTCGCCGATCTCCATCCAAACAGCCGCGCAATGCGGGCAGCCAAGATCGGCATAGACGATCAGCGTCTCCCCCTCACCCCGCGCGTGGTCATCGGGGCCGACCGGGGGAACGGCTGCGCTGGTCAGCTCAGGCGTCAGACTCGACAGCCTCAAGCGCATCGAAGATCAGGTTCGCGCCCGGGACCTCAATCGGCGTCGGCGACTCGTGCACCCACTCGACGGTTCCCTCCTCGTCGACGAGGACGAGCGAGCGATTGGCGTGGCCGACTCGCTCGATGTACGCGCCGTAGGCACGAGCGACCTCGCCCTTCGGCTCGAAGTCCGCAAGCAAGGTGGTATCGATGCCCAGCTTTTCCTGGAAGGCCTTGTGGGCAAAGCCGTGGTCGACGCTGATCCCGACCAGCTCGACGCCCTTTTCCTCGATCTGCGGCTTGACCTCCTGGTAGATCGAGAGCTGATCGGAGCAAATCGGACTGAAGTCCATCGGGTAGAAGACGATCAGAAGCTTGCGACCGCGAAAGTCAGAGAGCGAGATCTTTTGACCATCCTGGTCTCGCAAGGTGAAAGCGGGAGCGGGTTCCCCCGCGGCGATCATCGCCGCAGGCCGAGCTCGGCGACCAGCGCGCGGTAGCGCTCGAGGTCGGTGCGCTCCAAATAGCGGAGCATGCGGCGGCGCTTGCCGACCAGCATCAGCAGGCCGCGGCGAGAGTGGTGATCCTTGGCGTGCGAGCGGAGATGCTCGGTGAGCTCGTTGATGCGGGCGGTCAACAGGGCGACCTGAACCTCGGCCGAGCCGGTGTCGCCGTCGGCGCGCCCGTACTTGCCGATCAGCTCGGTCTTCTTCTCGTTGGTCAGGCTCATGATGCGTCGGTGAAGCTAGCACAGACCCGCCTCGCGTCCTCGACGTCAATTCGCATCTGGACAATCAGCTCCTCGACGCTGGCGAAACGCTTCTCGCCACGCAGCCGCTCGACGAAGGCGACCCGCAGCGTCGACCCATAAAGATCTTCCTCACGATCGATCAGATAAGTCTCGATCAACACCCCCCGACCGCTCTCAAAAGTGGGCCTGACGCCGACGTTAACAGCCGCGGGGACGCCATTGGCGAAGGCCGCGTAGACGCCGTGGCCGGGAATCGCGAGGCGGTCGTCAGGAACAAGGTTCGCGGTTGGGAAACCGAGCTCGCGGCCACGCTGGTCGCCCTCGACCACCGTGCCCTCGACCATGAAGGGTGCGCCGAGGCAGTGCTGGGCGCCCTCCATGTCACCAGCCGCGACCAGCGCCCTGATCCGAGTAGAGGAGACGGTCTCGCCGTCAACCTCGACCAGCGGCACCACCCGCGTCTCGAACTC
>DATNGU010000323.1:0-3088 GCA_035605775.1 Solirubrobacterales bacterium
TCGGAGGCCGAGTACGACTACGAGTACGACGAGAAGCACAAGACTGTCTCTCCGACCGAGCGCGGTGTGAAACGGGCCGAGGAATTTCTCGGCGTCGACAACCTCTATTTGAGCGAGCACGGCAGCCTGGTTAACCACCTCGGGCAGGCGCTAAAGGCTGAGTCGCTCTACGGCAAGGACAAGGACTACGCGGTCGTCGACGGCCAGGTGATGATCATCGACGAGTTCACCGGACGTATCCTCGAGGGGCGCCGCTGGTCTGAGGGCCTGCACCAGGCGGTCGAGGCGAAGGAGGGCGTGGCGATCGGTGAAGAGAACCAGACCCTCGCCACGATCACCCTGCAGAACTACTTTCGTCTCTACGACAAGCTCTCCGGGATGACCGGCACGGCCCTGACCGAGGCCACCGAGTTCATGAAAATCTACAAAGTGCCGGTGGTCGAGATTCCGACCAACCAGCCGATGGTTCGCGCCGATCACAACGACCAGATCTTCAAAACGAAGGACGGCAAGTGGAAGGCAGTGCTGGAGGAGATCTTCGTCCGACACGAGCGCGGCCAGCCGATCCTGGTCGGCACCGTCTCGGTCGAGGTCTCGGAGATGATCTCCGGCGAGCTGAAACGGCACGGGGTCGAGCACGCGGTGCTGAACGCGAAGCCCGAGCACGCCCAGCGAGAGGGTGAGCGGATCGCCGAAGCCGGCCGCAAAAACGCCGTGATGATCGCCACCAACATGGCCGGCCGCGGCGTCGACATCAAGCTCGGCGGTGACCCTGAGCACATGGCCCACAAAGAGCTGAAAAAGCAGAGCCTGAGCCCCGGTGACGATGGTTACGAGGAGGCCCTGGAGGCGAAGATCGCCGAGCTCGAACCTCAGTGCAAGGCCGAGGCCGAGGAAGTCCGCGAGCTGGGCGGTCTTTACATCTGTGGCACCGAGCGCCACGAATCACGCCGCATCGACAACCAGCTGCGTGGCCGCTCCGGCCGCCAGGGCGACCCCGGCGAGACCCGCTTCTTCCTCTCCGCCGAAGATGACGTGATTCGCCTCTTCGCCGGCGACCGTATCTACAAAATCCTCGATCGCCTCGGCCCGGTCGACGAGGAGGGCGGGGAGATGCCGCTCGAGGCCAAAATGTTGACCAAAACGGTCGAGGGCGCGCAGAAGAAGGTCGAGGAGCAGAACTTCCTGATCCGTAAACGGGTGCTCGAGTACGACGACGTGATGAATGAGCAGCGCCGTGTCGTCTACAAATACCGCCGCGAGATCCTCGAAGGTCGTGACATGTCGGACATCGCTCGCGACGAGGTGGAGGGAGTGATCGAGCGCCTGGTTGACGAGTACACCCCAGGCGACGACCTCGAGGAATGGGACACGCCGGAGCTGGAGCAACAGCTGCGCCAGATCTGGCCGGTCGGCATCGAGGTTGGCTCGATGGCGCCGGAGACGGTCGAGCGCGAAAAGCTCAAGGACGCCCTCGACGAAGACGCGATGAGCGCCTACGACGATCGCGAGAATCAGCTCGGCGAGGAGCTGATGCGCTATCTAGAGCGCTCAATCCTGCTGCAGGTCATCGACAATCGCTGGCGCGAGCACCTCTACGACATGGATTATCTGCGCGAAGGGATCCATCTCCGCGGCTTCGCTCAGATCGATCCCCTGGTTGCCTACAAAAACGAAGGCTTCGCGATGTTCGAGGAGCTGATGCACTCGATCTGGGAGGAGTTCAGCAAGCTGGTCTTCCACGCTGAGATCGAAATCGACCCCTCCCAGGTTGGAGGTGCGTTCGCCGGCAACGGTGGCGGTGCTCCGACCGCGCTCGACTACTCCGGCGGTACCCCGGACGCCCAGCCCTCGGCACTGCGAGAAGTCGCTGCCGCTGGTGGCGCCGGCGCGGTTGGGACCGCCGCGGGTCCGAACGGAGGCGGCAACGGCGCCCCTCCGCCGCAGGCGGTGGAGACGGTGGTCAAGGACGAGCGTGAGAAAGACATCGGCCGCAACGATCCCTGCTGGTGCGGCAGCGGTAAAAAGTACAAGAAGTGCCATGGGGCTTAGGGGCCAATCCCGGTAGGGATTCCACTTAACTTTTTCGAGCCGCGTCTGTGGCTACTGACGATGGCTGGCCGCGAAAAAGTACAAGACGTTCCACCCCTACCGGGATTGGCCCTGTGATCCACGACCCTGTTCGAGAATTCATCCGGGCATTCAACGAGCGGGATCTGGATGCTTTCGTCAGCGTGCTCGATCCGGAGGTCGAGCTGCATTCGATGAAGGGGCTGCGCAGGGGACGGGAGGCGGCGCGACTTTGGGCTACGCGGCCGCCTGGGGGGGTACAGCAGACGATCGAGCTGGAGGAGCTGTATGAGGACGGGACCGAGTCGGGGGGCGGCTCGGCGGTGGCGTTGATTCGGCGAATCTGGCACTGGGAAGAAGACGGGTCGCTGGCGAGCGAGGACGAGATGGCCTGGCTGTTCGAGCTGCATGACCACAGGGTTCGCAGCTGGCGCCCCTTCGACGATCGTTTGGCCGCGTTGCACGCGGGCGGCTTCGATCACGGGGTCGGGTAGGCGTACCATCCGTGCTCATGGAGCCGGTCGCCGCAACTAACAAGGAGGCCGCCGCGGCTTGGAGCGGGCCGCTGTTCGATCGCTTCGTTAAATACCGCGATCTGGTCACCGAAGGGCTTGGGGCCCATGGCGAGGAGGCGCTCACGGTGCATCCACCGAGCCCCGGCGATCGAGTCCTCGACCTGGGTTGCGGCTTTGGCGACACGACCCGGCGCCTGGCGGAATTGATCGGACCCGACGGAGAAGCGGTCGGGATCGATGTTTCTGAGCCGTTTATCGCGGCTGCGCGAGAGGAGGCAGAGGCCGTCCAGCGGGTCAGCTTCGTCGTCGCCGACGTTCAAGTCGCCGACCTGGGCGAGAAGTTCGATTACGCCTTCTCGCGGATGGGGATGATGTTTTTCGCCAATCCGGTCCAGGCGCTGCGTAACGTGCGGGAGGCGCTCGTTCCCGGCGGGCGGCTTTGCGCGGTGGTCTGGCGGCGCAAGGAAGACAACGAGTGGGTGCGCCGCGCCGAGCTGGTGGTG
>DATNGU010000324.1:0-3589 GCA_035605775.1 Solirubrobacterales bacterium
AGCAGCTTGCTCAGAAGCTCGGCGTCAAGGAAGGTGCGACGATCGCCCTGCTCGATCCGGCGGACGGGATCGAGGCGACGCTTGCGCCACTTCCCCACGCGACCACGGTTCGCCGGGGCAACCGCGGCCGGCCCGAGATGATCTGGTTCGTGGTCGCGCGGATTGAGCTGGCGCGCCGCTTCGAACGCGGTCGCCAGGGCCGTCGGCGATGGGACCCTCTGGATGGCCTGGCCAAAGCGCTCCGCCGGGACCGAATCCGACCTCACCGGGGACGTGATCCGTGAGGTCGCCTTGGCAGCGGGCATGGTCGACACCAAGGTCTGCGCGATCGATGAGACCTGGTCGGGTCTGCGATTGACCCTGCGGCGCAAATAGGATCGCGTCCTCATGGCCAGCTACGAACCGAAAGCGATCGAGACGAAGTGGCAGCAGGTCTGGGCCGAGGAGAAGACCTGGGAGGTCGCCAACCCTGGCCAGCCCGGCTACGACAGCGAGAAGCCGAAGTCCTACGTGCTGGAGATGCTGCCATACCCCTCTGGAGAGCCCCACGTCGGACACCTAAAGTGTTACGCGGTCGGCGACGCGATCGCCCATTTCCGCCGCCGCCACGGTTTCGAGGTGATCCACCCGATGGGCTATGACGCCTTTGGACTGCCGGCGGAGAACAACGCGATCAAAACGGGGGAGCCGCCGCGCGCCGCGACCGAGCGCTCGATTGATTCCTTCCGCCGCCAGTTCCGCGAGTGGGGAATCTCGATCGACTGGTCGCGCGAGCTGGCCACCCACACGCCCGAGTACTACCGCTGGACCCAGTGGATCTTTCTGCGCCTCTTCGAGCGCGGCCTCGCCTATCGCGACGAGGCTCCGGTTCAGTGGTGTCCGGTAGACGCGACGGTGCTCGCCAACGAGCAGGTCGTCGATGGCCGCTGCGAGCGTTGCGGCACGCAGGTCGAACAGCGCCGGCTCGAGCAGTGGTTCTTCAAGATCACCGAGTACGCGGACCGGTTGCTCGCCGACTTCGACCTGCTCGATTCCTGGCCCGAACACGTGGTCACCATGCAGCGCAACTGGATCGGCCGCTCCGAGGGCGCCGAAGTGACCTTCCGCTGCGAGGAGCTCGACCTCGACTTCCCCGTCTTCACCACCCGCCCCGACACGCTCTTCGGCGCCACCTTCTTCGTCCTCGCCCCCGAGCACCCCGAGCTGGAGCGCCTGATCGCCGCTGCCCCGGCGGAGGCGGCGGTGCGCGAGTACGTCAACCAGGTCGCCCGCGAGTCGGTCGAGGATCGTGGCGATGAGGACCGTCCCAAGACCGGTGTGCCGCTCGGTCGCAGCGTCGTCAACCCGGTCAATGGCGAGGAGATCCCGATGTTCGTCGCCGACTACGTGCTGATGGAGTACGGCACCGGGGCGATCATGGCGGTGCCCGGCCACGACAGCCGCGATTACGAGTTCGCCCAGGCCTTCGACCTGCCGATCCGCCGCGTGATCGAAGGCGAAGATAGGGAGACGGCGCGCGACGACCAAGGCCTGCCTTACCCGGGTGACGGCGCGATGACCACCTCAGGCCGCTTCGACGGCAAGCACAATCGCGAGGCCTACGAGGAGATCGTTGCCTGGCTGGCCGCCGAGGGCCGCGGGCACAAAGCAATCAACTACCGCCTGCGCGACTGGCTGGTCTCGCGACAGCGCTACTGGGGGGCTCCGATCCCGATCGTCTACTGCGACGAGTGCGGGATGGTTCCCGTCCCCGACGACCAGCTCCCAGTCGAGTTGCCTGAGGTCGACGACTACGCGCCGCAGGGCCGCAGCCCGCTGGCCGCAGCCGAGGAGTGGGTGGCGACCGAGTGCCCACGCTGCGGCGGCGCGGCGCGGCGCGAGACCGACACGATGGACACGTTCGTCGACTCATCCTGGTACTTCATCCGCTATCTCGACCCACGCAACGAGAAGGCTCCCTGGGACCGCGCCGCTGCCGACCACTGGCTGGCGGTCGATCAGTACATCGGCGGAGTCGAGCACGCAATCCTGCACCTGATGTATGCGCGCTTCATCACTAAGGCGCTCGCAGACCTCGACTACCTCTCTGTGCAAGAGCCGTTCGCCAATCTCTTTACCCAGGGGATGATCACCCGCGACGGCGCCAAGATGTCGAAGTCGAGGGGCAACACGGTCAGCCCGGCCGAGTACGTGGAGCGCTACGGCGCCGATACCGCCCGCACCTACGTCTGCTTCATGGGCCCGCCGGAGCGCGGCGGCGATTGGTCCGACGAGGGTGTCGAGGGCGTCCACCGCTTTCTCTCCAGGCTCTGGCGTATCAGTGAGGAGGTGGCTTCGAAAGGGGGAGACGATGGCTCCCTGGATGCGGCCGGGGGAGAGGCGCGCGAGTTGCTAGCCAAGGCGCACTGGGCGATCGACAAGGTGACCCGGGACTTCGGGCGCGGCTTCCAGTTCAACACCGCGATCGCCGCCGTGATGGAGCTCGTCAACGAGGCCTACCGGGTCAAGGACGGTCTCTACAGGGATGCGACGGGTGTCGCCGTCGTTCGCTTCGCGACCGCCACCGCTGCTTCGTTGATATTCCCGTTCGCCCCACACCTCGGGGCCGAGGTCTGGGAGCGGCTGAACGGAGCCCGGGTCTGGGAGGAGTCCTGGCCGCAGGCCAACCCGGCCCTGCTGGTCAGCGACACGGTCACCCTGGTGGTCCAGGTCAACGGCAAATTGCGTGACCGGATCGAGGCCGCTGCCGACGCGCCGGAATCGGAGCTTCTCGCCCTCGCCCGAGCCAGCGAGAAGGTGCGCCGCCACCTCGACGGCAAAGAGGTTGTCAAGGAGATAGTCGTTCCCGGCAAGCTGGTCAATCTGGTCGTCCGTTAGCGGGATCGTTTCCCTAACTGCCCCTGGTTTTGGTACAAAGCCCGCCGATGCTCGTCAGACGGCTCGCAGACGCATCCACCGAGGAGTGGCACCAGCTCCGCTACCACGCCCTTATGGACGCGGGTGAACTCGGCGCCCGCAACATGTCGGTGACCTGGCTCGAGATTCCGGCCGGCGTCGAGCAGACCCTGCGCTCCGACGAGGAAGCGGAGCAGGTCTACGTCGTCGTGCGCGGCGCTGGCACGATGTCGGTGGCCGGCGACACCCAGGGTGTCGCCGAGGGCGACTTGATCCTTGTTCCGCCCGCCACCGATCACTCGATCGCCAACGATGCGGCGGAGGTGCTCGCGTGCGTCTCAGTGCAGTCGCCCCCGGTTGCCGCGGCCGAGCTCTACAGCGATCAGTTGGCCGAGGTCTCCGGCTACGGAGAAGACGAAGAGCTGTAACGCAATTGTTTGATTGCGCGCGCCATACGCGCGCCTGGGTTGGCAACGCTCCGGTCCATGCCGGATATTTCACGCTCCCAGCTCGCCGTCTACGGTGCCATCGCCGTGGCTTTGCTCCTGATTGGAGCGCGGGCGATCCGAGCCGATGGTGGTGATGGGGCAGCAGCCGCAGCGGCCGCCTCGCCCCCGGACGGTTACGGCCAGATCAGCATTGGTAGTGGCGGTCCCGATGTAGTCGTCGACGTTGCCGGGGCGGTGCACCGGCC
>DATNGU010000325.1:0-7481 GCA_035605775.1 Solirubrobacterales bacterium
CGGTCATCGGGGCAGGTTACTCACGTGTTACTCACCCGTTCGCGGCTTTGCCCCAGGGCAAGCCCTGGTTCGTCGCACCACTTGCATGTGTTAAGCACGCCGCCAGCGTTCGTCCTGAGCCAGGATCAAACTCTCCGTGAAGAGTACTTCTACAGAGAGATGCCATGCCTGGCTGGCCACCGGGTACACAAACATGGTGGCCGGCATGACGGGTAAATCAGACCACTCGACACGCTGACGAGTCGAGTGGATCGGGCTCAAACACCCACGGACACGAATGTCCGCGGGATGCACGCTGCTCAGTTTTCAAAGACCGCTGCGTCTCTTCGGCGGGACTCGCCGTCGTTAACGCACGGGACGGCACCGGGCCAATCCCGAAGGGACGAGCAGTATAGCGCTGCGGCTGCGCTTTGCCTAGCGCCCCCGGGCCAGGCGCCCGCCCGCCTGCTCAGGCGCCGGCGCGCAGGCGCCTGAAACGCCGCTTTCCCGCCTGCAGCACGTGCCCGTCGAGCTTCTGGGCTTGCTCGTCGAGGAGGTGGGCGGGCCAGGGTTCGCCATCCAGCTTCACGGCCCCCTGCTGAATCAGCCGCCGGGCCTCGCTCGAGCTGATCCCGAAGGCTTCGGCCATCAGCAAGGGCAGGTGGACGACGTTTTCATCGCGCCCGGCTTCGAAGTCCTTGAGGGAGATCTCCGGCACGTCGTCGGGGATCCCTCTGTCGACGAACACCCGGTTGAAGTGCTCCTCCGCCCGCTCACCGGCTCCCTTCTCGTGGAAGCGCTCGACGATTCGCCGGCCGAGCTCCCGCTTGGCCTCGTTGGGCGGCCCCGCCGGCGCCTCGGACCCGAGCAGCAGCCGGTAGTACTCCGCCATCGCCTCGTCGGGGATGCTCATCAGCTTGCCGAATATCTCCTCCGGCGCCTCGGTCACGCCGACGTAGTTGCCGAGCGACTTACTCATCTTCTGCACGCCGTCGGTTCCGACCAGGATCGGCATCGTCAGGATCGACTGGGGCTTCTGTCCGTAGGCAGCCTGGATGTCACGGCCGAAGAGCAGGTTGAACTTCTGATCGGTCCCCCCCAGCTCGACGTCGGCCTCAACCGCGACCGAGTCGTAGCCCTGAAGCAGCGGATAGAGCAGCTCCACGGCGGCGACCGGCGCCCCTGCCTCCATCCGCTTCTGGAAGTCGTCGCGCTCCAACAGGCGAGCCACGGTCGTGCGGGCGAGTAGGCCGAGCAGGTCCTCAGGGGGCATCCGCAGCCACTCGCTATTGAAGCGGACCTCGGTTAGGTCGCGGTCCAGCACCTTAAAAGCCTGCTCTTGGTAAGTGGCGGCGTTGGCCTCGATCTCCTCGGCCGTGGGTACCGGCCGCTGGGCCGAGCGGCCGCTCGGGTCGCCGACCCGGGCGGTGAAGTCGCCGACTATCAGGACAACGGTATGCCCGGCCCGCTGGAACTCACACAGCTTCTCGAGCACGACCGTGTGGCCGAGGTGGATGTCGGCAGTGGTCGGGTCGATTCCGAGCTTGACCCGCAGCGGCCGCCCGGCTGCGAGCTGCTCGGAAAGCATCCCCTCCGGCAGCACGTCGACCGCATTGCGCGTCAGGTCCGCCGACGTCACGGATCGCGCCTCCCTCCCGGCGCGAAGAACCAGAGATGCACGCTTGGTCGGGAGTCGCTCAAGGGGCGAATGCTAGACTGCCGCCCCTGCTCGGCGGGCAGTGCCCGTCGTGCCGCACCTCGATGGCGGTCTTAGGAACAAAGCCCCGCGGAGCGGGCGGCTCCGTTCCGCCGCCTCCGCCTCCGGCACCCCAGGCCAAGCCGGCAAGGCCACGCCTGAAGAAGCTGCGTGTCCTCTTCGTTCTGCTGGGCCTTTCCATCCTGGCCGTCGTTTCGATGGTCTTCGGGATGATGATGGCGGTCTCCCGAGACCTGCCCGCGATCTACAACTTCGCCCAGTACAAGGCCTCAAAGAACAGTGAGGTGTTCGATGCCTCCGGCGAGCTGATCGGCACGCTGACCAGCAATCAAAACAAGATCCTGCTCACCTCTGGGCAAATCTCGCCCAACATCAAGAACGCCGTGGTCTCGATCGAGGATGCGCGCTTCTACGAGCACGCCGGCGTTGACTTCCAGGGCATCGGCAGGGCGTTGGTCAAGGACATCCTCAGCCAGAGTGCCGCCCAGGGCGCTTCGACGATCACCGAGCAGTTCGTCAAGAACGCTCTCGCCGCCCAGGGCAGCCGCACCCTCTTCCAGAAGTTCCGCGAGGCGGCGCTTGCCTACCGGCTGGAGCGTCACTGGAGCAAGGACAAGATCCTTACCGAGTACCTCAACACGATCTACTTCGGCGAGGGCGCTTACGGGATCGAGGCGGCTGCTCGCACCTACTTCGGCAAGGCCCACCCCGGCTGTGGCACGGCCGACGAGCCGTGCGCCGGCGTGCTCGAGCCGTGGGAGGCTGCGACCCTAGCCGGGATCATCGCCTCGCCCTCGGCCTACGACCCGAAGATCTATCCCGAAAACGCCCTCGGCCGGCGCAACCTGGTGCTGGAAAAGATGTACGAAGAGGGCTACATCACCTCGACCCAGCTCGAAGAAGGGTCCCAGCAGGCCCTGCCCTCCCCCGACGACATCGAGCCGCCTACGCTCGACTCGGAAGCCCCCTATTTCACGTCCTGGCTGCGTCAGCAGCTGGTCGACCGCTTTGGTGCCGCAAAGACGTTCTTCGGGGGCTTGAAGATCAAGACCACCCTGGATCTGCGCCTCCAGGACGCCGCCGAAGAAGCCGTCAGCTCCTATCTGAGCGGCCTTCCCCCGACCGCCGCGGTGGTCGTCATCGACAATCGCAACGCTGGGATCAAGGCGATGGTCGCCGGTCCGGACTTCGACGAAAAGCCGTTCAACCTGGCGACGCTCGGCCACCGCCAGCCGGGCTCGTCGATCAAGCCGATCATTCTGACCACTGCGCTGGAGCAGGGAATCTCCCCTGAAACGGTCTACGAATCGGCGCCACAGGTCTTCACCTTTGGCAAGAACGGCCAGGAAGAATTCGAGGTCAACAACTACGGCGACAGCTATCTCGGCTCGGCGTCGCTGGCGACCGCTACGACCTATTCCGACAACTCGGTCTACGCCCAGGTGGGTCTGGAAAGCATCAAAGGCGGCACCCACGCGATCGCCCGCACCGCCCACCAACTGGGGGTGCAGACCCATCTGTCGACCAACCCGGCGATGGTGCTCGGCGGGCTCGATGAAGGGGTGACGCCGCTCGAGTGGAGCTACGCCTTCTCGACCCTCGCCAACAACGGCGATCGCGTCAGTGGCACGCTCGCGCCGAATCCTGGTGACAGCCCGGTCGCCTACACCCAGGTCACCGACCAGGACGATGACGTGATCAAGGGTGGCGACAATGACTCGATCCACACCCAGGTAGTGCCGTCAGGAGTGGCCGAAGAAGCGAAGAGCATCCTGCACACGGTGGTCACCGGCGGCACCGGCGTGCGAGCGAACATCGGCGACCCGTCCCAGTGGGGGAAGACCCGGACGACGGAGGAAAACAGGGACGCCTGGTTTTGCGGGGCGACCGAAGAAGTAACCGCTTGCGTCTGGGTCGGATATGCCGACACCGCGACTCCGATGCTGACCGAGTTCTCGGGGGGGCCGGTCGACGGCGGCACCTTCCCGGCGCTGATCTGGGCCAGCGTGATCTCCGCCTGGGAGGACATCAAGGTCGACCGCGATGCCGAAAGAGCGAGTGAGAAAGCGGCTCAGGCGAGTGATTCGGAGGGCGAGTCGGCCGGGGGCTCCTCCGAAGAAGAAAGCTACGTTCCCCCCGAATCCGAAGCGGCGCCCGCTCCGGAACCGAGCGAACCTTCTCCGACTCCGGAATCAGCACCCGATGGCGAAGCTGCACCGACCCCGGAAGGCGCTCCCGAAGCCGCGCCCGAATCGGGCGGCGGCGGAATCACCGCAAACTAGGGCCGCGGGCGCGAGACGAAAGCGCTGCCTGCCAGGCTGAAGCGCCAGGGGCGCTCCACCGCTTTGCTGATCCCCACCCGGGGACCGGCGATGATCTCGCCGCGCCAACCGGTTTCCGGGGGCAGCAGCTGGAATGGGTCGCGGGAGAGGTCCGCCCCGTTGGCGTCGAGCCCGATCCCTAGCGCCTCGGTCAGCTTGCCCGGCCCTGAGCAGAGATCCGCATCGGGTCGCTCGCCCCGCCTCTTCCGCATCGCCTCCAGCTCGGCAGTCGGCTGCAGCGCTCGGATCAACACCGCCGCCGCCTCGCCGTCCGGTTCGGCGACGGCGTTGAGCAGGCTGTGGATGCCGTAGGAGAGGTAAACGTATGCCCGCCCCGGGGGGCCAAAAAGCACCTCGGTGCGTTTGGTCAGCCCGACGTAGGCATGGCAGGCGGGATCGTCGCGCTCGTAGCTCTCGGTCTCGACGATCGTGCCGCCGCAGCCGGCATAAAAGAGGCGGCAGCCGATCAGCTCGCGGGCGACGGTGTGCACTGAGCGGGCGAAGAACCCAACGTCGAGTCGCTCTGCCGCGACGGCCTTCACGATCGCTCGTCGAGCACCCTTGCCTTGACCGCCGCCAAGGTCTCGCCGGCCAGCACGATCTGCTCGCCCAGCGCGACGGAGCCGGTGCCGCCCTCGATTCGCTTCGACTCAAGCCAGCTCTCGCGCTGCAGCACCTCGTAGTAGGAGTCATCGAGCAGCTCGGAGCGCTCCCCCAGCTCCTCGGGGGTCAGTTCGGACAGCGATTTCCCCTGCTCCACCGCGTCGCGGACCAGGCCGCCGACAATCCCATGCGCCTCGCGGAACGGCACCCCCTTTCGCACCAACAGGTCGGCGACCTCGGTCGCCGCCAGCATCTCGTCCCCCGAGGCCTCCGCGAGCCGTTCGCGATCGAAGGTGATTCCGCTCAGCATCCCTGCGGCGGCGTCGAGGCAGGACTCGATCGTGTCGATCGCGTCGAAAAGCGGCTCCTTGTCCTCCTGCATGTCCTTGCCGTAGGTGAGTGGCAGGGCGTGCATCGTGCCCAGCAGGGCGAGGTAGTCGGCGGCGACCCGCGGGCTCTTGGCGCGCAGCAGCTCGGCCGAGTCGGGGTTGACCTTCTGCGGCATGATGCTCGACCCCGAGGAGAAGGACTCGTCGAGCTCGCAGAAGCCGAACTCGGACGAGCTCCAGATGACGATCTCCGAGCCGAGCCGCGAGAGGTGCATCGCGCAGGTCGAGGCGGCCGCGAGGTAGTCGAGCACGAAGTCGCGGTTTGAGGCGCCGTCGATCGAGTTGTGGCTGACGTGTTCGAAGCCGAGGTCATCGGCGACGGCGCCGCGGTCGAACTCCCAGTTGACTCCGGCGAGCGCCCCCGAGCCGAGCGGCATAACGCTCGCACTGTCGAGCGCGAACTGGAAGCGCAAGACATCGCGGGCCAGCATCCAGAAGTAGGCGAGCAGGTGGTGTCCCAGGTAGACGGGCTGCGCTCGCTGCAGGTGCGTGTAGCCGGGCATCGGCCAGCCCCGGTGTAGCTCAGCCAGCTCTAGCAGTCGCTCCATGGTCTTTCCCGCCAGCTCGATCGCCTGCAGCGAGTGCACCTGGACGACCATCGCCACGTCGGTGGCCACCTGGTCGTTGCGGGAGCGGCCAGTGTGGAGCTTGCCGGCCAGCGGACCGATCTCCTCGCCGAGCAATCGCTCGATCGCCATGTGGATGTCCTCGTCGGTGTCCTCGAACTTGAAGCCGTGCGCACCGATCCGCTCGCGGACCCGGTCAAGGCCGGCGACCATCTGCTCCAGCTCCCCGTCGTCGAGGACGCCGATCGCCCGCAGCGCTCGCGCGTGTGCCTGCGACTGGTCGAGGTCGTAAGGAGCCAGCGCCCAGTCGAACTCGAGTGAGCGGTTGAGGCGCCAGAAGCGCGGATCGGGATCTTTGCGGAAGCGGGACATCAGGCGATGGATTGGGCGAGAGCCTCGCACACCCGCCCCACCTGCGACTCCGTCATCGCAGGGAAGAAGGGCAATGCCAGCGAGCGCGCCGAGGCGGCTTCGGCGACCGGGAATTGGCCCTCGCGGTAGCCGAGCTCGCGCAGGTGTGGGAAGAGGTGGATGCAGGGCAGGTAGGCCTTGCTGGCGATGCCGCGCTCAGCGAGGCGGGCAATCGTCGCGGCGCGGTTGACGTAATCGGGCAGCCGCACCGTGTAGACGAACCAGCTGCGGCGCTCGGCACCACGCGCGGCGATCGGCCTGCCGAGGCCCTCGATTTCCCTCAGCCCCTCTTCGTACCGAGCCGCTACCTCGGTGCGGCGCTCGAGCAGAGCGTCGAGTTGCTCCAACTGGGCGACGCCCAGGGCCGCGGCGAGATCGGGGAGGCGGTAGTTGAAGCCAAGCCGGTCGTGGTCAAGCCAGCCCATGTCCTGGGCGCGGCCCTGGTTTCGCTCCGAACGCAGCCGGCCCGCGACCTCGGTGTCGGTAGGGACGATCATCCCGCCCTCGCCGGTGGTCAGCTGCTTGTTGGCGTAGAAGGCGAAGGTCGCAAGGTTGCCGCGAGTTCCCACCGGGCGGCCCTCGGAATCGATTGCCCCGAGCGCCTCGCAGGCGTCCTCGAGGATGTCCAGCCCGCGCTCGGAGGCGATCGCCTCCAGCTCGGGCATCGCAGCGGGAAAGCCAAAGATGTGAATCGGCAGGATGCCGGCGCTGCGCTCCCCCGCAGCGGCCTCGACCGCTGCCGGATCGAGGTTGAGCGTCACCGGGTCGACGTCACAGAAGACCGGCCGAGCCCCCTCGTAAAGCAAGCAATTCGCCGAGGCTACGAAGCTAAAGGGGCTGGTCAGGACCTCGTCCCCCGACTTCCAGCCAAGTGCCCGCACCCCCAGGTGCAGCGCCGTCGTGCCGCTGGAGACCGCCACCGCGTCGCCGCTGCCCAGCCAGGTTGCGAAATCGCGCTCGAAGCGCTCTCCCATTGGGCCCAACGAGAGCCGGCCCGAGCGCAACACGTCGAGCATCAGCTCCTCCTCTCGCTCGCCGATCTCGGGCTTGGCGAGGGGGATCGGATTGGAGTTGGGCGAGGCGGCCATCGGCGCGCCCAGCCTACTCAGTGGTCGTGTCGTTCCGGGGCTGGAAGGCGTACTCGAGCGAGTCGACCAGCGCCTCCCAGGAGGCCTCGATGATGTTCTCCGAAACGCCGATCGTCCCCCACTCCCGTTCGCCGTCGGAGGAGTCGAGGAGGACGCGGGTGACAGCACCGGTGCCGTGGCTCTCGTCAAGGATCCGCACCTTGTAGTTGGTCAGCTCGATATCGGCGAGGTGCGGGTAGCGGTCGACTATCGCGCCGCGCAGAGCGCGGTCGAGCGCGTTGACGGGGCCGTTGCCCTCGGCGACGCGCAGGTAGCGCTGGCCATCGACCGTGACCTTGATCGTCGCCTCGGTCTCAACGCCCCCGTCGGCGCGTTTCTCGGTGACCACGCGGAAGCTCTCCAGCTCG
>DATNGU010000326.1:0-4951 GCA_035605775.1 Solirubrobacterales bacterium
GAGCCCGAGTCGGAGGCCGGGACGACCGGGTCCGGTGGTGGGTTGGCGATCGCCAGCGGGAGATGCTCGTTCCAGGCATATTGCCGCTCACCTCGTAGCCCGCCGCCTCGAGGCAGGCGGGCGCGCACGGGCGCCTCGTCCTCCTTCCAGTGGACGAGGCGGATCAAGCGTCGCGAAGCCATGGTCGGAGACCCCAGAGGGAGACAGCGGCCCAGACGGACTCGAGCAGGAGGAAGCCCCACTGGCGTTCGCGCCAGGCGAGGACCGCGAGGACCACTGAGCCGAGGAAGTTCAGGACCAGGTAGATCCGCGAGTGTGGATCCATCGCCCCAAACTGGGCGGCGGTGAAGGCGACGAGTATCAGCAGAGCGCCGGCGATCTGTACGAGTTGGTCCACCGGCGCCGAGCGTACCGGGCGCCCGTCCAGCTCAAAACAGAGGCGAAACCACGGCCAGGACGTGGGGCCAGACGTAGACCTCGATCGTCGCGGCGACGACGAGCGTCGGTATCGCTAGCGCGACGGTGATGAAGGTGGCCGCCAGGAGGTGGTTCCACTCGCCGCGGCGGCTGGCAACGAGCCAGGCGGCGAGGGGCAGGAAGAGGGCGGCCAGCTCGGGGATCGCGTGCGGCAGGACGCTGAGGATGAGGACGGCGTGGGAGATCTGCAGCTGGGAGGCGATGGTCGAGCCCTGGAAGCCGAGGTAGAGAGCCTGGGTGAGGAGCGAGAAGAGGGTCACCGCGGCGACGAAGAGGATCGCGAACTGGCCCGCCTTGACGTGGATCCAGCGTGAGAGACCCGTGCGCTGGGCGGCGGCGATCGGCATCGACGCGCCGGCGATGAAGCCGGCGACGCAGGCGGTGGCGTGCAGGGCCAGGACCAGCGAGTTGCGCCATAGGATCGGCACCAGGTCGCCCGGATCGGCGGCCTCGGTCAGCCCGGGCATGTGGATCGGGGTGACGTCCGGGGTCAGTAGCCCCGCTATGACCCAAACCGCACCCAACAGCGCCAGCGCGATCGCCAGGCTGAGCGCCAGCCAGCTGCGCAGGACCGCCCAAGGATGGCCGTTCCACAGCTCGAGCGTCTCCCGCGTGTCGCGCATGCCATGCGAGAACACGTGCTCGTTGGCTGCGTTCATCGCTCAACCATCGGCAGCGCCGTGGCGGCGATTGAGTGGCGGCCTCGAAGTAGGCTGCCTGCGTGCACGCGGGCGGTCGGGGGGAAGCGGAGAACGCGGGTTGGGTTCGCCGCCACTGGCGGTGGCTGGCCGCTGCAGCCGCTGGCTTGATCGCGCTGCTGGCGATCTTGGCCGTGGTGAGCTGGCACTTCTCCTCCGCAGTGCTAGTTCCGGACCACTCGAGCTGGCCGGAAGACGCCGAGGTCGAGCGACTGCCACCAGGGCAGATCGTCCTCGCTCGGACCGAAGACAGCGAACGCCCGCGTGTCTACGGGCTCGACTGGCAGGGAGGGCATGCCGTTGTTGGCGCGGTGCTCGACGACGATGCCGACACGGTGACCCGGCGGCTGCGCTCGGCGCGCGGCTATCTGGCGCCGGCGATGAAGGTCGCGGTCGAATCCAACGTCTACGCGGGCGACCCAGGACAGGCGTTCGGCCTTCGCTTCGCCGATGTGGACGTTCCCGACCCGCTCGGCCCGATGCCGGCCTGGTCGATCCCGGGGCGCCGCGACACCTGGGCAATCGTCGTGCACGGGATCAACAGCACGCCCCAGGTGGGTCTACGGATCGTGCCGGCGCTCCACCGCGCGAAGCTGCCGATCCTGGCGATCACCTACCGTGAGGACCTCGGCGCCCCGCCCAGCCCCGACGGCTTCCACCACATGGGCCTGACCGAGTGGCGCGACCTCGAGGCCGCCGCCCGCTACGCGCTCGACCATGGCGCACGCCGTTTGGTCGCCGGCTACTCGATGGGCGGTGCGCTTGTCACCCAGTTCATGCAGAAATCGCCACTCGCCTCACGGGTCGACGGCCTCGTGCTCGACGCGCCGGTACTCGACTGGAAGCGGACCCTCGAGCTCACACGACCGAGATGGGGTTCCCGGCACTTGCCGCGTTGCCGCTCGAGTGGGCGATCGGCGCCCGGATCGACGCAGACTGGGACAGCCTCGATGCCCTCCAGCACAGCGAGGACTTCCATCTGCCGATCCTGCTCTTCCACGGCACCGAGGACAAGGTCGTGCCGATCTCGACCAGCGACGACTTCGCCGCCGAGCTGCCCCGTTGGGTGAGCTTCCACCGAGCGCCGCAGGCCGGGCACTGCGAAGCCTGGAACGTCGCCCCGCGGCTCTACGAACGCAGGCTCAGCAGGTTCCTGACTCGCGTCGCAAGCTAAGCCGAAGGGCCGGGACCGTGCCGGGCCGAGGTGGACGTGCGGCTTTCCGCGGCGGCTGACGAGAACCTCGATCCCAGCCGCCGCGCGCTCCATGTAGAAGCCGAAGTGGTTGCGAAACTCATGAGCACCGACCTCTTCGAGAGCGAGGACCTGAGTGGAGCTGGGGGGGCTCGAACCCCCGACCTTTCGGATGCCATCCGAACGCTCTTCCAGCTGAGCTACAGCCCCAAGTCTGTACTTCTCAGCTAAGTGTAATGACGCGCGCTGTCCGTTTCTCGTCGGCTGGAGCCTGAGTTGCATGCTCCATTGCCCGCTCACCGCGTCGATCGGGACCAAAAAGCATTCGTCCAAATCACCGCAGTAGATCCCGAATGCATCCACCTCGCTCGCTGAATACTTCTCCCGAATGAAGCCATCGGGTCCACGTCGACTCCTCGTGAGCTTGGCGGTCACAACATCCCCCTCCATGCGGCCCCATTTGCACTGCACGCGAAGCAGGCGATCCCCCACACCAAGGATGAGGTCGTAGCGCTCGTGCTCGGTAAGGGGCGCCAAAACGGATAGGCCCAGACTCGCGGCCTCCTTGGCGATCGCCAGCTCGGCGACATTGCCCTTGTGGTTGGGGTAATGCTCGGCCACGAACATATGTTCGCAGACAAAACACCGCCAGTCAAGCGTCTAAGCTGCGCGCTGCTCGGGGCCCTGATCGTCGTCGACGTCGAGGATCAGATTGTCGCCGCCGGTGCGGCGGATCTGGAAGTCGAAGGGGGCGTTCTCTTCCAGCTCGCGCAAGAGGTCCACCGGCTCATCGAGGTGCATCGAGAGCGTCGCGCGACCCTCGGAAAAGCGCTCGACCGAGATCTGCGAAGCGCCGAGGCGGCCGATCGCGTCCTCGAAGCCGACCAACTGCGAGAAATCGCCGAGCGGGCCGATCTCCAGCCTGATCAAGCCCTCGAAGAGCTGTCCCAGCGCGGCCTCCGCTCCACCCTCGCTTGGCGCCTCGCCATTGGCCGAACCGCCATGCACCTCGCTCAACTCCTGCGTACGACGGCTTACCTCGACCGCCTCGCGCAGCGCCTTCATTCGGATCCGCGTCGCCTGCCCACGCGCCTGCGCCTGGATCTCCTCCAGGCGCTCGGAAACGGCGTTGAGCGAGGCGATGCTGCGGTCGTGGCGCTCGTTCGCCTCCTGCAGCTGAGCGCTCAAGCCGCGGATCTCGCGCTCGCGCTCGATAACCATTCCCGCAAGCGAAGCCAGCTCCGCCTCGGCCTCCGCCGCCGCATCGGCAGCTTGGCGCGATTGCGCCAATGCCTGCTCCGAATGGCGCTCCAAGACCGAAATCGCCGCATCCACATCACCGCGGCGGTAGCCGAGAAGCGCCCTCTTG
Source organism: Solirubrobacterales bacterium (assembly GCA_035605775.1). GTDB lineage: Bacteria > Actinomycetota > Thermoleophilia > Solirubrobacterales > 70-9 > VRUE01. The sequence continues at coordinate 3,737 of DATNGU010000326.1, forward strand.
AAGCTACCCATGCGCGGCACCGTAAAGGTGCCCTCGGACGCCATCCTGTGTCAGCTGCAGCTCGGGCCGCGGCGCCTCGCGCCAGAGATCCTCGAGCTGATAGCGCTCCCGTTCGGAGGCGGTGAAAACGTGGAGAACGGCGTCGAAATAGTCGAGCACGATCCAGCCCGCGGCGCCCTCCCCCTCGATCCCGCCCGGCAAGAGGCCGTGCTCGTCCTTGAGACGCAGCTTCACCTCGTCGACGATCGCCCGCGCCTGGCGCTCGTTGCGCGCCGTGCAGATCGCCAGGAAGTCGGTGTAGGAGGCGAGGCCGCGCATGTCGAGGACGATGAGCTCCGTCGCTCCTTTCGCGCCAGCCAGCTCGGCCAACCGCTGCACCAGCACCTCCGAATTGAGCCTGCTCACGAGTAGACCCCCTTCTCCTCGATGAATCGCGCCACTGCCTCCGGCACCAGGTAGCGCAACGGCCTGCCCGCTGCCGCCCGCTCCCGCACCGCGGAGGATGAGACGCCGAACTGCGGCATCTCCAGCATCGTCGCCCGGCCCGTTGCGCCGAGACTGCGCATTACCGCACCGACGTCGGCTTCGGAGACGCCCGAGCGCCGCGCGACGGCCAGCCGCGCCAGCTCGACCACGCGCCGGGGCTCACGCCAGCTCTCGAGCCCGACAGCGGCGTCCGCCCCCATCACGAACACCAGATTTGGATCTCGCCTCTCGCGTGCAAGTAGCTCCAAGGTCTCATACGTATAGGACGGCCCCTTGCGCTCGACCTCAAGGGTGGAGACGGAGAAACGGGGGTCGTCGGCGGCGGCGAGCCGCGTCATCGCCAACCGCAACTCGCGGCCAGGATCGTCGTGAATCTGCTTGTGCGGCGCCTCCCCCGTCGGCACCAACACGACTTCCTCGAGGCCGAGCTGCCAGAGCGCCTCCTGTGCGAGCGCCAGGTGTCCAAGGTGAGGCGGGTTGAAAGCCGAGCCGAGGACACCGATGGCGCCCGGGGAGCTGGCGGCCGCGGAGGCGCTACTCACGCACTTGGCCGTCGCCGCGGACGACGTACTTGTAAGTGGTCAGCTCGCGCAGGCCGATCGGACCGCGCGCGTGCAGCTTCTGAGTCGAGTTGCCGATCTCCGCCCCCATGCCGAACTCGAAGCCATCGGTGAAGCGGGTCGAGGCGTTGGTGTAGACGACGGCGGCATCGACCGTGGCGGCAAAGCG
>DATNGU010000327.1:0-7357 GCA_035605775.1 Solirubrobacterales bacterium
TGCCCGTGCGGCCGAGCTCGGACAGCCCGCCCTCGGCCTCACCGACCACGGCGTGATGAACGGCGCCGTCGACCTCTACAAGGCCTGTGCGAAGCACGGGATCAAGCCGATCGTCGGCCTCGAGGCCTACTTCGTCGACGACCGCGTCGCGGTAAAGGACCAGGTCCGCTACGAGCGCAACCACCTGACCCTGCTGGCCGAGAGCGACACCGGCTTCGCCAACCTGGTCAAGCTCACCTCGGCGGGCTTCCTCGAGGGCTTCTCGCGCGGCAAGGCGAACGTCGACATGGAGCTGCTGGCGTCGCACTCCGAGGGGGTGATCGTCCTCACCGGCTGCCTCCAGTCGCGTTTCTGCCGGAGACTCGTCGAAGAGCGCGACGACGACGCCCGCGCCCACCTCGACGACCTGATCCAGGCCTTCGGGCCCGAGCAGGTCTACCTCGAGGTCCAGAAGAACGGGATCGAGGAGCAGGAGCGGGCCAACCGCGGCATCGTCGAGATCGCCCGCGAGGTCGGCCGGCCGCTGGTCGGCACCGCCGACGTCCACTACCTGCGGCGCGAGGACTTCGACAACCATGCGGCGCTCCTCTGCGTGCAGACGAAATCGACCCTCGAGGCGCCGAAGCTGAGCTTCGACACCAACGAGTTCTTCCTCAAGAGCAACGAGGAGATGGCCTCCTCGTTCGCCGAGTGGCCCGAGGCGATCCCGACCACGCTCGAGATCGCGGAGCGCTGCGAGATCGAGATCGAGTTGGGCAAATTGCTACTGCCGCGCTACCCGACGCCGGACGGCTCCGAGCCGGAGGCGATGCTGCGCCGGATCGCCGGCGAGGGGTTGCGCGCCCGCTACGGCGATCCGCCCCCGGCCGAGGCGGTCGAGCGGCTCGAGTTCGAGCTCGGCGTGATCGAGGAGATGGGCTTCTCCTCCTACTTCCTGATCGTCTGGGACTTCATTCGCTACGCCAAGGAGAACGGTGTGGCGGTTGGCCCGGGCCGCGGCTCGGCGGCGGGCTCGATCGTCTCCTACTCACTCAACATCACCGACCTCGACCCGCTCGCCAACGACCTGCTGTTCGAGCGCTTCCTCAACCCGGGCCGTAAATCGATGCCGGACATCGACATCGACTTCTCGGTGCGCGGCCGCGAGCGGGTGATCCGCTACGTGGGTGAGAAATACGGCCGCGAGTCGGTCGCCCAGATCGTCACCTTCGGCAAGATGGCGCCGCGCGCCGCCACCCGCGACGCCGCCCGAGTGCTTGGCTTCGACTACGGCAGCGGTGACCGCCTCGCCAAGCAGATCCCCGAGCCGATCCTCGGCCGCAACCCCTCCTTCGAGGACTGCCTGAAGCCGGGTCAGGAGCTGAAACAGACCTACGACTCCGAGCCCGACGCAAAACGGATCCTCGACGTCGCCCAGGGCCTGGAGGGGATCATCCGCAACAACTCGATCCACGCCGCCGCGGTGGTAATCGCCGACCGGCCGCTGCAGGAGATCGTGCCGCTGCAGCTGGCGGAGGATCGCGGCGCCACCGCCAACGGGAACGGCAGTGGCGGCAAGCCCGAACGCCAGTACAAGATCGTCACCCAGTACTCGATGGGGCCGATTGAGGAAATCGGCCTGCTGAAGATGGACTTCCTCGGCCTGCGAAACCTCGACGTAATCGAGGACGCGGTCGAGATCATTCGTCGCTCGCGGGGGGTCGAGGTGGAGATGACGGAGATCCCCATGGACGATGCCTTGACCTTCGAGATGCTCGCCAAGGGGGATGGCACGGGGGTCTTCCAGCTCGAGTCCGAGGGCATGCGCGAGGCGATGAAAAAGGTGCGGCCGACCGAGTTCGACGACATCGTCGCGCTGGTATCCCTCTACCGCCCCGGCGCGATGAGCTACATCCCCGCCTACGCGAAGGGCAAGCGCAACCCCACCTCGGTCACCTTCCCCGACGAGCGACTGCGCCCGATCACCGAACCGACTTACGGTTGCGTCCTCTACCAGGAGCAGCTGATGGAGATCGCCAAGCAGATGGCCGGTTTCAGCCCGGCCGAGGCGGACGACCTACGCAAGGCGATCGGCAAGAAGAAGCGCGACCTGATGGCGACGATGAAGGCCAAATTCATGGAGGGCATGGAGGCTTCGGGTACCGCAGCCAAGGTGGCGGGCGACATGTGGTCACTGATGGAGGCCGCCGCCGACTACTCGTTCAACAAGTCCCACGCCGCCTGCTACGCGCTGATCGCCTACCGCACCGCCTATCTGAAGGCGAACTATCCAGCCGAGTACATGGCAGCCGTGATTTCCTCGGTGATGAACACCAAAGACAAGGTGCCGTTCTTCGTTAACCGCTGTGAGGAGATGGGGATCGAAGTGCTGCCCCCCGACGTCAACTCCTCCGACCATGACTTCGTCGTCTCCGAGAAGGCGATCCGCTTCGGACTCGACGCGGTAAAGAACGTCGGTCACGGCGCCGTAGAGGCGATTCTGCGCGCTCGCGAGGAGAGTGACATCGACTCGATCTGGGACTTCTGCGAGCGGGTTGATTCGCGCGCGGTCAACAAACGCGCGATCGAATGCTTGATCAAGTGCGGTGCCCTCGACTCCACTGGGGCCACCCGCAGGGGGATGCTCGAGGCCCTGCCGGCGGCGCAGTCGGCGGGACAGAAAGCACAGGAGGATGCGCAGCTCGGGCAGGGTTCGATCTTCGATTTCGGCGACGGAGCCGCCGAAGGGGGTGGCGAAGGCAGCTCAAGCGCCCACCACCGCCCATCGATCTCGGCGGCCGAGTTCGAGCGCCGTGAACTGCTGGCGATGGAGAAGGAGACCCTCGGCACCTACCTCTCCTCGCACCCGCTCTCTGAAGTACGAGAGGCGTTACGGGCTCGGGTCGATTGCAGCCTGGCTGAGCTGGCGGGGAAGCCTGATGGCGCCTGGGTCACGGTCGGGGGGATCGTCAACGAGAGCAAGAAAATCCGCACCAAGAGCGGCAGCCAGATGATGTTTGCGACGCTCGACGACGTCGAGGGCCAGGTCGAGATGCTCGTTTTCAAGGCCGACCAGGCGGAGAGCGCGACTGCGATTGCACCCGACGCCGTGGTCGTCGTCCGCGGCCGGATTGATCACAAGGACCGCGGCGAGACCAAGCTGGTCGTGCAGGAAGCGGAGCGCTTCGAGCCCGACGGCGACGAGATCGCCCGGGCCAGCGCGGCGGCGGCCGCACCGGCGGAGCCGCTGAGGTTGACGATCGACGCGGCGAGCCTGCGGCGCCCCGGCATGTTCGATCAGCTCAAGGAAGTCTTCGAGCACCACAAAGGCGAGGCGGATGTCCACCTCGCAATCCGTAGCGAGAACGGTCAGCCGACCGAGGTGAGGTTGGGCGACGGCTACCGGGTGCGTCCTTCCAGCGGATTACGGGCGGAGCTGGATCAGGTCTTGGGTGCCGACGCCCTGGCTGCCTAGACTTCTCCTGTGCCAGCTACGCGCGAGAAGACCGGTGAGTGTCGCCAATGTCGCTCATTCTGCGACAAGATGGTCGAGCCCCGTGGCTGCGTCGAAGTTGGCTGCCGCTTCCTCTACAGCTTCGTCGACGGGTTGACCGGCACCCAGTACGTGGGCTGCATGCAGGAGGTCTTTGGCGCCAAGGTCGAACTGGACGCGGTGCTGCAGCCGGGCGGGTTCGGTGGCGTGAAGATGACCGGAACGCCGCTGCCGCACTGTCCTTTCTCCGTCGAGCGCGCGTATCTCGGCTCGGGGCCGGAGTACGGCTGCGTCAATCGGCGCTTCTTCGACTGCACCGACGCAGGTCCCGAGGGTCTCAGGGCATTCGACCTGCGCGATCTCGCTTCCGAGCAGCCGGGTTTATAAAGATGACACTATTCCGTGTAAAATTGCCTTGTGAGCAATGAGGCGGCAGTGGCAGGGACAGAGCAGTCTGTGACGGAGGTCGCCGGAAATGGCGCCGGGGCCGAGGGCCCAAAGTTCACGCTGGAGCTCAACCAAGACCAGAAGGACATCCGCGATTGGGTGCATGGCTTCGCCGAGGGCGTCGTCCGGCCCGCCGCCGAGGAATGGGATGAGCGCGAGGAGACGCCCTGGCCAGTCATCCAGGAGGCCGCCAAGATTGGCCTCTACGGCTTCGAAGCGCTCGGCCAGTTCTTCGCCGACGACACCGGCCTGACCCTGCCGATCGCCAACGAGGAGCTTTTCTGGGGCGATGCCGGAATCGGCATGGCGATCATGGGCACCTCGCTTGCAGTCGCCGCAATCTTCGGGCAGGGAACCCCGGAGCAGATGGGCGAGTGGATCCCCCAGTGCTTCGGCACCCCAGACGATCCGAAGGTCGCCGCCTTCTGCTCGTCGGAGCCCGACGCGGGTTCCGACGTGGCGGCGATCCGCACCACCGCCAAGTACGACGAGGCGACCGACGAGTGGGTGTTGAACGGCCAGAAGGCGTGGGCGACCAACGGCGGCATTGCCGACGTCCACGTGGTGATCGCCACGGTTGACCGCGAGCTGCGCTCGCGTGGCCACGCCGCTTTTGTGATCCCACCGGGTACCAAAGGCTGCGAGCAGGGTGCGAAGGTCAAGAAGCACGGCCTGCGCGCCTCCCACACCGCCGACGTCCATCTCGATGACTGCCGCATCCCGGGCTCCTGTCTGCTGGGCGGCAAAGAAAAGCTCGACGAGCGACTTGCCCGGGTGCGCGAGGGAAAGAGCGCCAAATCGCAGGCGGCGATGCAGACCTTCGAGGCAAGCCGGCCGACCGTCGGCGCACAGGCGATCGGCATCGCCCGAGCTGCCTACGAGTACTCGCTTGCCTACGCCAAAGAGCGACAGCAGTTCGGCAAGGCGATCATCGAGAACCAGGCGATCGCCTTCACCCTCGCCGACATCAAGATGGAGATTGACGCCGCCCGCTTGCTGGTCTGGCGTGCCGCATGGATGGGACGCACCGGCCAGAAGTTCGAGAACGCCGAGGGCTCGATGTCGAAGCTCAAGGCCGGCGAGGTCGCCGTCTGGTCAACCGAGCGGGCAATCCAGATCCTTGGCGGCAACGGCTACACCCGCGAGTACCCAGTCGAGCGGATGCACCGCGACGCCAAGATCTACACAATCTTCGAGGGCACCTCCGAGATCCAGCGCCTGGTCATCTCACGCGCGATCTCGGGCGTCCAGGTCAGGTAGGGCCGCGCCGCATGCGTATCCGACTTTGACCCCACTGCAGGGTGGTGAAAGTCGGCTGCGGTGGGCTCCTGACCGGGCTCCTTATGCACTCCGTGCTTGAGACCCCTTCGACTGCCTTAGCAAAAGTCGGTCAATTTACGCGGCAAATCGCTCAGGGTCGAGATCTCCGTCAGATCTGGACGGTTCGGAGTCGCGCGGCACCCGTCGCGGTTAACCCAAATAGCTCTAAGTCCGGCGGCAAGAGCACCATCTACGTCCTTGGAAATGCTGTCGCCCACCATTACCGCGTGATCAGCGTCAACGTTGAGCAGCGACAGCGCATGCCCGAAAACCAACGCATCGGGCTTAGCGACACCTAGGTCGGCAGAGACAACGACAGCATCGAAGTAGTTGCCCAGACCCGAGGCAGCAAGCTTTTCGCGCTGCAGGCATGCGGCCCCGTTAGTAACGAGCGCTAATGCGTAAGAGCCCACCAGCTGGCTCAGCGATACCGCTGCATCGGCGAACACCTCATGACGTGCACGGCGCTCAATGCCAAACCGCTCTGCAAGCTCCTGTGACAGCTGTGAGTCGTTGACCCCTAGATCGGCGAGCGCAAGCCTCCAGGTCTCCTGCCTGTAGGTCGGTGACCAATCGCGAAGCGCTCGCACGTCAGACCCCTCGCCCTCGAACCGACACCAAAGGCCCTCCCATGAACTGATGCCGACTCGCATGCAGTATTCGTGGGATGGCGCTGAATACCACAGCTCCCGCGCGCGCAGTCGAGCCTTGGCCGCCAACAACGCCGAGTCGATGCCGTGGCGTGCCGCCGCGGTTTGGGCAGTCGCAATGAAGGCGGCGGTGGCTGCCGGCTCCTCAATGATCAGCGTGTCGTCGAGATCAAACAGCAGGGCGCTTCTCATGGCGCGCCACCCTACCCACGTTGGGTTGAACGAGCATCGGCCTGTGGGGACGATGGGACGGCGATGCGCTCTCGCGGGAATGTCGCGAAGCGGCGATATGCAATCTCGTGATCGCGCGGCGGTAGCCGCGCTCCAACATCGTCGCTAAGCGCGAAGCGCGTGCGACATCAATTCCCGCGAGAGCGCATCGCCGTCGCTCATGCCTTGCGGCGTTTGAGTCCGGCTTTTCTCAGGCGCTTGGCCGCCGTCACTTCTTTCTTGTCCGGGCCTTTCTTATTTGGCCCGGGCGTCTCCAGCGTCGCGGGGAGGCCCTCGAATCTTGGCTCTGAGAGGAAGGCAGCGAGGCCTTGCTTACCCATCTCTCCTTTGCCGAGATTGGCGTGGCGGTCCCGGCAGGAGCCGAGTGGGGCGGCGGCGTCGTTGACGTGGAGGCAGCGCAGCCGCTGGAGCCCGACCTTCTCGTCGGCTTCATCGACGACGGCGCTCAGATGCTTGGCGTCGGTGACGTCGTAGCCTTGGACGAAGAGGTGGCAGGAGTCGAGGCAGAGGCCGAGGCGCTCGCCGCTGCCGGCCAGCTCGATCAGCTCTGCCGTCTGATCAAAGTCGCGACCCAGCAGCCCTTTGTGGCCGGCCGTCTGCTCGAGCAGCAACGGGCAGCTCTCGCTGTCTTTGAGGGCCGCAGCAATGACTTTGGCCGCTCGCTTCATCGAAGGCCCGAGTGGCTCGCCTTTCTGCGCGCCGGGGTGCAGGACGACGCCGGCGGCGCCGATCCCGTCGCCGGTCCGCAACGCATGGGTCAACGAAGCAAGCGACTTCTTTCGTAACTCGGCGTCTTTGGACGCGCAGTTGATCAGGTAAACGGCGTGGATCACGACCGCTTTGACCGTCGAGCGGCCCATCGCCTCGCGGAAGGCGGCAAAATCCTCCTCGCCGTACTTGGTCGGGCGCCACATCCGCGGGCTCTGGTTGAAGATCTGGATAGATTCGCAACCGCGCCCCTCGCCGCGCTCGATCGCGTTAGCGAGCCCACCCGCAGTAGATACATGCGCTCCGATCAACATGACCAGCGATAACCCCCGATTGAGATTTGCCCCCTCGCCGACCGGCGCGCTGCACATCGGCGGGGCGAGGACGGCACTCTACAACTGGCTTGCCGCGCGCCATGAAGGCGGCTCGCTGGTGCTGCGGATCGAGGACACCGACCGCGAGCGCTCCACGGAGGAGAACGTCGAGCAGATCCTCGACGCGATGCGCTGGTTGGAGCTCGACTGGGACG
>DATNGU010000328.1:0-12821 GCA_035605775.1 Solirubrobacterales bacterium
CGATCGGGCCCTCGACGGCGCGGACGATGTCGGCGATCGTTACCGCATCGGCAGGCTTGGCCAGCCAGTAACCGCCCTTGGCGCCGCGGCGGGCGCGGACGATGCCGTGGTGCTTCAGCTCCAACAGAATGTGCTCGAGGAACTGCAGCGGGATGTCCTGCGCCTCGGCCAGCCGCTCACCCTTGACGGGCTCGTCGCCGGCCGCCGCCAGCTCAGCTGCCGCCCGCACCGCATAGTCCGCCTTTGCCGAAACGCGCATTGCATCTAGTTAATCAGTCAGCCGATCGTCTCAGGCGCCAGATCGCCCGAGCGGTCGTGAGCTGCCACTTTGCCTTCCGCCGCTTCCCTCGCGACGCGCCGAGCGCTCCACCAGCGCGGGAACCAGATCAGCAGGCCGAGGCCGATGCCGGCGACGGCGGCGGCGATCGGCCAGACGAGTGGATCGCCCTTCTGAACGGTGACGACCCCCGAAGCGACGAGGACCATGCCCAGGGCGGTGCGCAGGAACCCGGTTGGCGCTCGGGCCGCGAAGTGCGAGCCGACGATCACGCCCGGTATCGAACCGAGCAGGATGTTGCTGGCGAGGACGAAGTCGACGTTGCCGCTGACCCAGTGGGCGATGCCGGCGGCCCAGAGCAGGATCGCGGCGTGGAAGACGTCGGTGCCGACCACTTTCCGGGGAATGAGCCGATACACCGCGATCAGCAGGATCGCGATCACCGTGCCCGAGCCGGCCGAGGTGATCCCGATCACGAAGCCGGTGGTGGCGCCGATCGCGACGGCGGCGGCCTTGTGGCGCCGTTTCAGCTCGAAGTCGTCGCGCTCTTCGATCAGGTTGCTGAGGATGAGCGCCCGCGCGAGGGTGATGATCCCGACCATCAGCAACGTCCCGCCGAGCAGCGCGTAGACGATCGAGTCGAGGCGCTCTTCGCCGATCTTGCTCTGCAGGATCGAGATCGCCCACACACCCGCGACCGAGGCGGGCACGCTGCCGGCGGCGAGCCAGAGCGCGAGGCCCATGTTGACCGTGCCCATCCGCAGGTGCCGCCAGCCGCCGACAGTCTTCGTCACCGCCGCGTAGAAGATGTCGGTGCCGATCGCCGTAACCGGCTTGACCCCGAAGATCAAGATCAGCAGCGGCGTCATCAGGGTGCCCCCACCCATGCCGGTCATGCCGACCATTGCTCCGATACCGAAGCCGAAGATGACGATTGCCGGGTCCATCCGAATTGCCGCGCAGGGCACTTATCGACTTTCCTGACCGTTTTGGTCAGGAGCGCGGAGTGCGCCAGGATACCAAGATGCCTGCCGAAGCCAAGGAGTTCGCCACCGCGGGCGCTTCGCCTGCTAACGCCGCAGCCCCCGGCGCCGCGGTCTCGATCCGCGGTCTCGGACACAGCTACGACGAGCTGGCGGCGATCGAGGGACTCGACCTGGAGGTGCCCGCGCGTGGAGTCTTGGGCCTCGTTGGACCTTCCGGCTGCGGCAAGTCGACCCTGCTCGAGCTGGTATCGGGCTTGCAGGAGCCCAGCGCGGGAGAGGTCGAGGTCGGCGGCGCGCTCGACCCCGCCGAGCGACTCGCTCGCTGTGCCTTCATGCCGCAGCGCGACATGCTGCTGCCTTGGCTGGCAGCGGTCGACAACGCCGCGCTGGCGCTGCGCAACCGCGGCGTCCGCCGCGGGCCGGCGCGCAAGGAGGTAGAGCGTCTCTTCGAGCGCTTCGGCCTGGCCGGCTTCGAGCGCTCGCGCCCCGCCGAGCTCTCGGGCGGAATGCGCCAGCGGGTCGCTTTCCTGCGCACGCTCGTCTCGGGCAAGCCGGTCCTGGCGCTTGACGAGCCCTTCGCATCCCTGGACGCGATCACCCGCGCCGAGATGCAGGGCTGGCTCGCCGGGGCCCTGGCCGCCGACCCACGCACGGTGATCCTCGTCACCCACGACGTGGAGGAGGCGCTCTACCTCTCCGACCGCGTCGCCGTGCTCTCGGCGCGGCCCGGCCGCGTGGTGGAAGAGCTGAGCGCGCCGGCTCCCCGCGCCGCCGACCGCGACGCTGCGGTCACCGACCCCACCTTCGTCGCTGTGCGCGAGCGCGCGATGGAGGCCCTGCACAGGGGGTCGAGATGAGGCGCTGGCTCCCCCCCGCCCTCGTCCTCGCGGCATTGATCGGCCTCTGGCAGGTCGCGGCGAGCAGCGGGCTGCTCGCGAGCGTGCTCGGCCTCGAGGACTTCCTCGTCCCTTCCCCCGCCGAAATCGCCTCCTCGCTATGGGAGAACCGCTCGCTCCTGGCCGAAAACGCCTGGGTCACCCTGCAGGAGATCGTCCTTGGCTTCCTCTGCGGCCTCGCGGCCGGCCTCGGCTTTGCCCTGCTGCTCCGGCTCTCAGGACTGCTGCGCCGCGCCACCTATCCCCTGATGGTCGCCTCGCAGGCGGTCCCGATCCTCGTGATCGCCCCGGTTCTCGTCGTCTGGTTCGGCTACGGGATCGGACCGAAGCTGGCCGTGGTCGCGCTGGTCTGCTTCTTCCCGATCGCCGTCGCCACGGCCGACGGACTGCGCTCTGTGGACCCGGAGACGACGAAGATGATGCGCACGCTCGACGCCTCGCGACGGCAGCTGCTCTGGCGGGTGGAAGCGCCGACCTCGCTTCCCTTCGCCTTCAGCGGCGCCCGGATCGCCGTCGCCTTCGCACCGATAGCGGCCGTCTTCGGCGAGTGGGTCGGCGCCGACTCCGGCCTCGGCCACCTGATCCTCCAGGACAACGCCCAACTGGAGACCGCGCGGGTGTTCGCGGCGGCCACCGTCCTCGCCGTGATCGCGATCGCGCTGTACGGCTTGCTGGCCTTCGCAGAGCGCCGCATAGTCACTTGGCGATAGAAAGCAGGGGATGAAGCTCCTCCGACTGCCGGCGATCGCTCTCGCCATCACCATCTTCGCCCTCGCCCTGGGGCTGGCCGCCTGCGGGGAGAAGAGCGAGGACGGGAGCACCGAGACCGAACCGTTCAGCCTGACGCTCGACTTCTACCCGAACCCCGACCACGCCGGGATCTACATGGCACAGAAGCTCGGCTATTTTGCCGATGCTGGGCTCGACGTCTCGATCCAGACGCCGTCCGACCCTGCCGCGCCGATCAAGCTGGTCGCCGCGGGACAGACCGACCTGGCGATCTCCTACGAGCCCGAGGTGTTGCTGGCGCAGGAACAGGGCCTCGACGTGGTCGCCGTTGGCGCCCTCGTCGACCGCCCACTTACCTCACTGATCTGGCTGAAGAAGTCGGGGATCGGCGGCGTCGCAGACCTGCGCGGCAAAACGATCGCCACCGCCGGAATCCCCTACCAGGACGCTTACCTGAAGACGATCCTGGCCCGCGCCAAGCTGACCCCGTCCGACGTGAAGACCGTAAACGTCGGCTACGGCCTGCTGCCGGCGTTGGTCGGCGGCAGCGCCGACGCCATGCTCGGTGGTTTCAGCAACGTCGAGGGCGTCGACTTGCGCCTGCGCGGCAAAGATCCGGTGGTCACCCCTGTCGACAAGCTGGGCGTGCCCAGCTACGACGAGCTGGTGCTGGTCGCCAAAGGCAGCCGGCTCGGCGAAGACCCAGAGGCGATTCGCCTCTTCCTCGCGGGGCTGGCCCGTGGCACGGCGGCCGCGATCAAGAGCCCCGACGCGACCGCCGCTGCGCTGCTCGAAGCCAACTCCGACCTCGACCCGAAGCTGACCCGAGCCGAGCTGGTGGCAACGCTGCCGCTGCTCTCCAAGCGTGGCTTCATGGACGAAGCCAAGTGGAAGCGGTTCATCGCCTGGATGCGGGAAAACGGACTGATCTCTGCGCCGATCCCAATCTCTCAGGTCCTCAGCAACGCCTACCTACCGGGCGAGATTCCCGAGTAGCTCGAAGCCGCCCTCGCGCAGCAGACTCGTGACCTTCTGCGGGGCAAGCGGCCGCGAGAAAAGGTGCCCCTGCGCGTAGTCGCAGCCGAGACGGCGCAACTCGGCGAGCTGCGACTCGTTCTCGACCCCCTCGGCGATCGCATCGAGCGAGAGGGCGCGAGCCATCCCGATTACCGCCTCGACGATCGCGGTGCGCTCCTGTTCAACCCCAAGACCCTCGACAAAAGAGCGATCGATCTTCAGCGCGTCGAAGGGGAAGCGGTTGAGGTAGGCGAGCGAGGAGTAGCCGGTACCGAAGTCGTCGAGGACGAGACGTACGCCGATCTCGCTCAGCGCTTGCAGCGTCGCGGTGGCGCTAGCGGACTCCTCGACCAGAACGCTCTCGGTTATCTCGAGCCGCAAATTGACCGGCTCGAGGCCGGTCCCGGTCAGGATCTCCCGCACCGAGTCCGCCAGCTCGCGATGGGCGACCTGGCGGGCCGAAAGGTTGACCGAGATGTCAAGGGGGCGCTGGTCAGGACGCAGATCGTGCCAACCCAACGCCTGACGGCAGGCGGTCTCCTGCACCCAGCGCCCGATCGACTCGATTAGGCCGCTGTCCTCGGCGATCGGAACGAAATCGCCTGGGTCGAGCAGGCCGCGCTCGGGATGGTTCCAGCGCACCAGTGCCTCGAGGCCGACAATCTCGCCGCTGCCCAGCGCGACAACCGGCTGGTAGTGCAATTCGAGCTCATCGCGGTCGACCGCGTGGCGCAGCTCGCGCTCGGTCTGGAGCCGACGCACGGCGCGAGCGCGCATCTCGGCATCGAAAACCTCGCAGCGACCCCGGCCGCGTTCCTTGGCCCGGTACATCGCCGCGTCGGCGTCACGGATCAGCAACTCTGCCTCGACCGGCTCGCGACCGGTGGGCCGGGCGACGGCGATCCCGATGCTGGCAGTGACGAAATGATCGGCGCCCCCCATCGAATACGGCTCGGAGAAAGCACTCGCGACACGATCGGCGATCGCCAGCGCCTCCTCCTCGTCGGTCAGATGGTCGACGAGGATGCCGAACTCGTCGCCGCCAAAGCGGGCAACGATGTCGCCAGGGCGCAGGTGAGCGCGCAAGCGAGGAGCCACGGCGCGCAACAACTCGTCTCCGGCGTGGTGGCCGATGCTGTCGTTGATCAGCTTGAAATGGTCGAGGTCGATGAAGAGGATGCCGACCGGCGAGTCGGAGGCGACGCCCCGTTTCAAGGCGTTCTGCAGAGAGTCGACGAAGTTGGGCCGGTTGGGCAAACCCGTCAATGAGTCGTGCAGAACGCGGTGGCGCAGCGCCTCGTCCGCGCTGTGGCGCTCCAGCGCATCGGCCAGCACGTTTGCCGAGGCCTGCACGAAGTGGACATCGGCCGGGGTGAACCGGCTTGGCTCGGTGGAGTGGATGTCGAGGACACCGAAAGGACGATCCTTGCCGGCGATCGGCACCGCAAGGCTGCTGCGAACGCCCAGCACCCGCAGCGCCGGCGGCATCGAGAAACGGCGCTCGGTCGACCAATCGTCGACGATCACGTGCAGGCCGGACTCCAGGGCGGCGCCGGCATGAGAATCGCGCGCGGCCGAGGCACGGCGCTCAGGGGCCCCCTCGGGGTCTTCGAGACCGGCTCGCAGGTGCAGACGACGGCCTCCGCGGCCGGCCTCCCAGACGCAGGCCGCCTCGACACCCTCGATCTCGGTCATCAGCGGCACCGCCAGCTTGCTCAGCCTTGCTGGGTCACCATCCTGCAGCGCATAGCGACCGAGTCGCGCCACCGCCGCCTGCTGGGCGGCGGCTCGTTGCAGCTCCCCCTCGGCGATCTTGCGCTCGGTGATGTCATAGAGGACGCCGTGCCAAACCTGCGTGCCGCCGCTGTCTGGCTCGAGCACGGCCTCGTCGAGGATCCAGACGACGTCTCCCTCGCGAGTGATCATCCGGTAGTCGACAGGTGGGGCGCCCCCTTCCTCGACAACCTTGCGGGACTCCTGCTCGAGCGCCCGCTCACGGTCATCGGGGTGAAGCTGGCGAGCCCAGAGACTCGGGTCCGCCATCCACTCCTCTGGGCTATAGCCAAGAATCTCCTCGATCTGCGGGCTGACGTAGCGCCAGCGGCCCTGTTCTCCCAACTCGCAGGAATAGACGATCGCCGGCAGTCGCTCCACCAATCGGCGGTAGTCGTCCCCCGCCGAGGAGATCTCGTCGAGGAACTCGGTAACCCGCTCTTCGGGCCAACCATCTCCCTGTCCCGCGCGTTCCATTGCGGGCCTATCGGCACAGTGTCCTGTTCCTTGAAGCCTGCGTCTATCTATACAGGCCGATTGTCCATAGGCCCGCGAGTCCGCGGAAAGGCTCATATGGCGCGTAGAACTCCTCGACCTCCTCCACCGTGGCACGGCGGCCGAGCCGGGCGAGGCGACCGACCAGCTTCAGATAGATCAGGTCGCCCGCCGGAAGCGAGTCGGGGTCGCCACGACCGAAGAGCCCCAGGCACTGCAGGGTCCAAGGACCGATCTCTGGGACCGCGAGTAAGCGTCGGTCCCCCGCCGGGTCGGCGGGGTCGCAGCGCCCGGTGGCGATCTCGCGCGCGACCGCCCGTAGGGCAATCGACCGCCCCGGCGAGAGATCCATCGCGCTCAGTTCGGCTGGCGCCCGGCCGGCGATCGTGCCGGGGCCGGGCATGTCGCGCAGCGCCTCCCGATCCCACCCCAGCCGCGAGCCCCAGCGGCCAACGATTCGGCGCTGGATCCGGGCGGCTCGCTCGGTCTCGATCAGTTGCTTGACGACCGCCCAGGCGAGCGCCTCCCAGGCCCAGGGTCGGCGGCGGGGGCGCAAATAGGGGCGCCGACGCAGCTCTGGACCAAGCAACGGGTCACGACGGAAGCAGCGATAGAACTCGGCGAGGTCGTCGTCGACGCCGAGCGCGAAGCGCATCCGCTCCAAGGCAAGACGTAACTGGGCCGTCCCAGCCGCCTGACTGGGTAGCGATGGGATCGACCGCGGCGCCTCGAGTGCGGCGGGATCGACGGGCTCGGCGCGCAGCACGACCCGGTCCGCCCCCGGCTGCCAGGCGCGCACCAGGACCGGGCTCTCCCCGACCCGCAGCAGCCGTGAGACGACGCCGCCGCCGACCCGCATCACCCTGTCCTCGCTGCTATAGGCCGGCAGCCGGAACGGCGACGGCGGTTGCGCCTCTACCTCGAGGCTCTTCACTTCCCGAGCAGGTGCACGTCCACGAGAAAGGAGCGGCTTGCCACGACGTTTTGCTGCCGCCTGCGGCGCGGCAGGAGCTGTCCCTGCGACTTCTTCGCCACAGCGCCCACAGCGCGAACCGCCGCCACGGTCGCGGCGCCTGCCAGGACACCGCCGACCGCCGCGATCGCGGCGGTACGGGCCTCGTTGCGAAGGGCAAGCGCACCGGGGGCGTCATGCGGTAGGACGCGGACTCGAACTGGCTCCAACTCAAACTCGCTCACTCGCTGACTGTAGCGATGCGATCAGCTCGAACCGGCCTCGATCCCGGAACTTGCGCCTTTAAGAGGCGTCGATCACCTTCTCGAAGAGGCGATACCGCTTGACGATCTTGCCGCCCATCCCCTCCATCGCCCGGTTCATCGGTCCGTTGGTCTCGAGGATCCAGCCCATCTCCCCGCCTTCAATCGCCCCCGGCTTGCCAGCGGTCTCAAGGTGCTTGAGATAAAGGCCTGCGGCGACGCCGCTGTGCCGATACTCGTGGGTGACGCCGAGCGCGAAAACGCGCAGGCGATCGATCCTGCGCTTGCCGAGCAGGAACCGCAGCCAGCCGAAGGGCAACAGACGGCCGCCCATCTTCGCCATTACCTGGTTGATGTCGGGCAGGGTCAGCGCAGCACCGATCGCCTCACCGTCCTTTTCGGCGATGTAGGCCCAGTCCTCATCGATCACCTGCTTGAGCAGCTTGGCGTGGAACTCGATCTCGGCGTCGGTGGGCGGGACGAAGCCCCAGTTGTCGGCCCAGGCATCGTTGTAAACGGGGGTGAAGAGACGCATCTCGTGCTCCAGGTTGCCCTTGTCGATGTTGCGGATCGTTACCCCTTCGTCGCGCAGCGCCTTCTCCGCCGCGGCGTGGATCGAGGGATCGAAGCGCTCGCCCTCTTTGAGGCTGCCGAGCTCCAGCTCCCACATCAGCAAGTCCATCGCCTTGCCGAAGCCGTGGGCCTCGAGCAGAGACTTGTAGTAGGGCGGGTGCCAGTTCTCGAGGATCATCGGGCGCAGCTCATAACCCTCGATCAGGATCCCGACCTCGTCGTTGGTGGTGAAGTCCATTGGACCGAGGATGCGCGAGCGCCCGCGGGCGGCGGCCCACTCGACCGCGGCCCCCAGCAGGACGCTCGCCACCTCGGGATCGTCGGCGCTCTCGAAGAAGCCGAACATCGCATCATTCCCCCTCTGGTACTCGTCCCAGCGCTCGTCGATTTGGGCCGTTATCCGCCCTACCGGCTCGCCATCGCGCTCGGCGATGAAGTACTCCGCCTCGCCGTGCTCGAACCAGGGGTTCTTCTTGCGAGTGAGGAACTCCATTCGCTCGAAGATCAGCGGCGGCACCCACTGCGGGCTGTCGCGGTGGATGCGGAAGGGGACCTTGACGAAGCGCTTCAGGTCACGTCGGGAGCGGACAGGGCGGATTTCGACGCTTGACACGGGAAACTGAACCTACACTTCGGCCATGAGCGAAACCGCGAAGACTCCCGTCGATGTCTTCGAGAAGGCCCGTAGCCACGACCGGCTCGAGCAGCTCGAAGCCGCCAAACAACACGACCTCCTCCCCTACTTTCGCCTGATCGAGTCCGAAGCCGGACCGGTCATGGAAGTCGAGGGCCACGAGGTGGTGATGCTCGGCTCGAACAACTACCTCGGCTTGACCGGGGATGCACGGGTCAGAGATGGAGCGCGCGAAGCCCTCGACCGCTACGGAACCGCCCTGACCGGTTCCCGCTTCATGAACGGCACGACTCCTATGCACATCGAGTTAGAGGAGGAGATCGCCGCCTGGATGCGGACCGACGATGCCCTCGCGTTCACCACCGGCTACCAGGCAAACGTCGGCTGCCTGGGCGCGATCCTAGAGCCCGGCGACACGGTGATCTGCGACTCCGGCAACCACGCCTCGATCCTCGACGGCTGCAAACTCTCTGGGGCGAAGCTGCGCCCCTTCCGCCACAACCGCATGGACAAGCTGGAGAAGATGCTGCAGCGGGCGGCCGAGGATGGCGGCGGCGTCCTGGTCGTCGTCGACGGGGTCTTCTCGATGGAGGGCGACGTCTGCGACCTGCCCCGGATCGTCGAGCTATGCCAGGAGCACGGGGCGCGGCTGATGGTCGACGAGGCGCATGGGGCCGGCGTGCTGGGAGCGCGCGGGGCCGGCGCCTGTGAGCTGTTCGGCCTCGAGAATGCGGTCGACCTGCGGATGGGGACCTTCTCCAAGAGCCTCGCCTCCTGCGGCGGCTTTATCGCCGGGCCCGCCGACGTAATTGAGTACCTGCGGATCTCCTCGCGCTCGTTCATCTTCAGCGCCTCGGCGGTACCAGCAGCGGTCGGCGCAGCGCTGGCAGCGCTGCGGGTGATCCGCAGCGAGGGCCCGCAGCTATTCGGGAGGCTGCTCGACAATGCGGAGTATCTGCGCGAGGGATTGAGAGGGCTTGGTCTGCAGGTGATCGAGCCGGGCGCCCTCCCAGACGGCGCCGTGGCGACCACTCCGGTAGTGCCGGTCATCGTCGGCGACGACTGGCAGGCGGTGCTGCTCTGGAAGGCGCTCTTCGATGCCGGCGTCTACACCAATGTCGCGATCCATCCCGCGGTGCCACCCGGCGGTGCTCTGCTGCGGACCAGCCTGATGGCGACCCACGAGCGCGAGCACCTCGATCGGGCGCTGGAGACGATCTCCCGCACCATTGAAGACTTTCCTGAGCTTCCACGTACGTGAGTGGCTATGCATACCCCCGCAGGGGTAGTTTCCCCCTTGTCCGATTCCGGACAAGGGAAGTCGCCGTAAGAAAAAGATGCTCTTAGCGAACGGGCTGATGAGACTTCGCTGACTGCGGGTTGACGCTCCCCACCCCAAGCACATAGCTTGCTCCCGCGCCGTGCATCCGGGTCAGGAGGAAGCGGCGGTTCAACTCAACCGAGCCGGGCAGAGCCGGCCGGATACGAAAACCAGTCAAAGACCCTTAATGGGAGGAGCCCTAGTGGAAGCTGCATCGATCGCCCCTGCCCCGCCGACCCCCGTCGCGACCCAGACACCGCAGCACATGCAGGCGCTCGCTCGCGCCAACCGGGTGCGGCTCGCCAGGGCGGAGCTGAAGCGATCGATCGGGCGCGGCGAAGTGGACGTGGCTGAGGTGATCCGCGATTCCCCCTGGGAGACCGAGAGCATGACCCTGGCGGAGCTGCTGACCAGCCAGCGTCGCTGGGGGCGCACCCGCGCCCGCAAGCTCCTTCAGGCCGTTGCCCTAAGCGAGAACAAGCGGGTCGGCACGCTGACGCCGCGCCAGCGCGCGCTGCTCACTTCCGCCCTCAGCCCACGAGCTCGCGAGGCGGTTTTGGTCTGAGGGTGGTTACCCCCTCAGGCCGCCGGCCCTGAACGAAAGCCCTCCCGACGCCTTCTGGAAGGCGCGGCGTAAGAAATAGAAGGCGGCGGCGAAGGTGGCTGCGCCGGCGGCTAGGCAGATGGCGAGGATCAGTCCTGCCAGGTAGAAGAGGCCGCCGGTTACGAGCACGAAGACAGTGCCGGCGAGCAGGGTCGTGTGAGAGCGGTAGCCGGCGAAATGCTCGCGGACCGAGACCTCGAGACCGCCGAGGCCGGCCAAGACGACCCCGACCCCGATCGCGGTCGGGTCCATGCTCACGATCCCGACCACCAGGGCAACGATGCCGGCGAGAACGGTCAGCTCGGCAAGTGGGAACGAGCCCCACGGCGCCGGGGGCCGCTCGTCGGCCTTGGGTCTCTCGCTCAACGGCCGCAAGCCGTCCGGGTAATGGGCATCCGGAGGAGATTCTGACCCGCCACCAGCCCATCAGCATGCCGACCAGGCCGAGGCGAGGCCGCGAGTGCCAGTGACCGCAGCCGGTCTCACCGACGTCTGCACGCGAGATCTGCAACCACTTGTACTCGGCCGGGGCCGCCAACATCCGCTCCAGCAGCTCCCGGTTACGGGTCTCCAGTTCGGCCTGCTCCTGCAGCTGTCGCCGGGCGACGGAGATCCGCACTGCCAACGAATCGCGGACCGCCTCGAGCTCACCGAGGCCGAGTGCTCGCGGCTCTTTCGAGATGGCCGCGACCCCGGAGTCGATCTGGAGGCGCGGAAAAGCGTCGGCGAAAAGTGATCCGAGCTGCCGCTCGAGACGCCCGATCTGGCGCCGTAGCTCCGCCCGGGCGAGCCCCTCGTCGCCATCCACGCGAAGCGCAATGCGGGTTTCTTGATCCAACAGATCCGCCATAGCCCATAACGAGTTTAGATCAAGAAACCGACTCCGAGCGCAGTTTTCCGGTTAAGCGCCGGTGGGGCACTTCAAGTGCCTTCAAGCATCGACGCGATCATCCAGAGGGCCTCGTCGACGGCAATCTGAGGAACGCCGTCGACCTGAATGGCGGCGATCGCGAAGCGATTAGTACTGCGCTCGACCCCGCGACCCTCCCCGGTGGCACCGAAGAGAAGCCCGGCAGGTGCTCGCTTGTCGGCGATCACCAGAGTCCCGCGAGGGAGCTCCGCTGGCCGACCCGCTAAAGACTCCCCAGGAGCAGTGTCTCGAATGCAGAGCGCCCCCTCGATTTGCTCGGCATCGAAAGCGCGCAGGGCGATCCCCGTCTCCACGGTGGCAACGGTCAACGCGTCGTCGGGCAGACCACGAGACTTGAAGGCGCCGTCGTGGAGACGGTCCAGGGCAAGTTGCTCGATTGGGGTTCGGGTGTGATCCGGGTCGAGGCCGATCTGCCGAAAGAAGACGCGGTAAGCCCAGGGGATGGGTCGTTCGCGCATATGAATCGCGTGGGCCCCGTAGAAGCGGTTGGAGGTCTCGCGAAGTAGTCGCTGCACGGCTTCGGGGCTGCGACCGGGGCGGCCGTCGACCTCGATCCAGGAGATCCCCAGACCGGGGAACTCGGCGGCGACGTGGGGGGCGACCCAGCCGATTGTGGAAGAGGATTCCTGGTTTTCCACGCCAGCTTCCACGTTAACCCGCCTCCGCAGCGTGACTGGCGCGCAGCAGCCGCTCGATCCGTTCGCTCAGTTCGCCTTCGCTGAGTTTGCCGATGGCGGCGCCCTGCAGGACCCCGCCGGGATAGACGTAGGCAAAGGTCGGGCAGCCCCCGACTCGGTAGAGGCTGGCGACCGCACCGTCGCGGTCGTATCCGACCGGCATCGACCAGCGGCGTTGGCGAACAAGGTCACGGACGGTGTCGCGATCGTCGCGGACGTCAAGCGAGAGGAAGCTCACGCGTCCACGGTAGCGCGAGTAAACGCGGTCGACGATGTCCTGCTGGTTGATGCAGTCCCCCCCTCTGCTGAACCAGAACGAGATCACGGACGGGCGATCGAAGAGGTCACAGACGCGTATGGCACCCGCCGTGCGAATTCGACACGCGGGAACGCGGCGTGCGTCCTCGGGGCAGGGCAACCGTGCCACGGAGCAGTCGTCCTGAGCGAGGTTGGCGTCACCTTCGAGTTGACCGGCAGCAGCCGGAACGGCGAACTCGGGCAGGGGCCAGCGCGGCGGCTGACGATCGAGGCCCAGGGTGCCGCTGTCGTCGCCGACGCCGTTGATGAGAGCGACGGCAATGATCGCTGCGAAGAGCAGGCCGACGACGATCGAGTAGCGATCTTTCACCTCCCCTCCCTTTCCTTCCCCTCGACCCATACGAGCGCCGCCGGTAGGGCCACCATCACCCCCAG
>DATNGU010000329.1:0-2261 GCA_035605775.1 Solirubrobacterales bacterium
TACGGCATCCGCTACCCACGCCTGACCTACGTGATCGGCAGCGATCAAGCGCAGAATGACCTGCGGGTCGACGTGGTCAACTCGACTGGCGAAACGGTCAAGAGCTTCTACCGAAACGACATCGCGCCGAACGTTGCCGACAGCCTTCGCTGGGACGGAACGACGAGTGAAAGCCGCCCCGCCTCGAACGGGCGCTACAGCTTCCGGATCGTGCCGCAGAGCGGCGGGCCCGCCGCGCAGGCGGCGCGGCGGGCGAGGCCAGCGGCCTCGTCTTCCGCCGAGCCCCTCAGCCTCAGCTTCGACCTCTATGGCTACGCGTTCCCGATCCTCGGCGCCCATGACTACGGTGGCGCAGGAGGGCGCTTCGGCGCGGGGCGCGCCGGGCACACCCACGAGGGCCAGGACGTGATGGCCGCCTGCGGGACGCCGCTGATCGCCGCGCGCGGGGGCCGCGTCCAGTACTCCGGTTACCAGAGCGCCGCGGGCAACTACCTCGTCATCGACGGCAAGGGCACCGACTACGACATGGGCTACATGCACCTGCTCGAACCCTCGCCGCTGAAGGAAGGCATGACGGTCCGCACCGGCGAGCCGATCGGGGTCGTCGGCCAGACCGGCGACGCGAGTGCCTGCCACCTCCACTTCGAGATCTGGACGGCCCCCGGCTGGTACGAGGGAGGCAGCCCGATCGACCCGCTGTCCTACCTCGAGCAGTGGGACGAATACAGCTGAGAACGAGTCTCATTATCTGATACGGTCCCGGCCGTGAGCTGGGCCGAGCAAGCGATCAGGCGCCTCGACGAGGCTGGATACCGCAGCGGCGCCTCGCGACGCAAGATCGTCGAGCTGCTGGGTGAGGAGCGATGCGCGGTGACGGCGCTCGAGATCGACCGGCGGCTGGATTCGGTGGGCCGCGCGACCGTCTACCGGACGCTCGACCAGCTCGATCGGCTCCACCTCGTGCACCGGGTCGAGATCGGCGGCGACGCGGCCGGCTACGAGCGAATCGACCCCGGTCAGCACCACCATCACCTGGTCTGCGAGCAATGCGGCCGGCTCGCGCCGTTTGCCGACCCCTCCCTGGAGCAGGCGATCGAGGCGATCAGCCGCAGGGCCGACTTCGAGGTGGCCGCCCACGACGTAGTCCTGCGCGGCAAGTGCCCGGACTGCAAGACGGCGGCCTAGGGAACCACTTGCCGGCTGTCGCCATACCGCTCGCCGGATTGACCGTGGTCGCCACCCTGATCGGCGGCTGGGTCGCCCTGCGGCTCGCCCACACCCTGCCGACGGTGATCGCCCTGACGGGTGGGGTCGTCGTTGCCGTCGCCCTCTTCGACGTGCTCCCAGAGGGAATCGAGCACGTCGGCGATCCCCAGAAGGCAACCGCCCTCGTCGCCATCGGCTTTCTCGCCTTCTTCTTCGCCGAGCGCGCCCTGGTTCTGCACCATCGCGACGACCCTGCCGAGGCCCGTGCTCACGAGCGGGTCGGCGTGCTCGGCGCGCTCGGCCTCTCCGTCCACAGCTTCATCGACGGGCTCGGGATCGGGCTTGCCTTCGGGCTCGACTCCGCCACCGGCTTCCTCGTCTTCATCGCGGTGATCAGCCACGACTTCGCCGACGGGCTCAACACCGTCAGCTTCGTGCTCAGCCAATCGGGTGACCGCAGGCAGGCAACCAAGTGGCTCCGCATTGACGCGATCGCGCCATTGCTCGGGGCGATCGTCGGCTCGATTGTCAGCGTCTCCGACCAGACCCTCGGCTACATCCTCTGCCTCTACAGCGGCTTCTTCATCTACATGGGCGCGACCGACCTGCTGCCCGAGGCGCACGCCCACGCTTCCTGGCGGAAAGTCGGGCTGACCGCGTCGGGGTTCGCGCTGATCTTCGCGATCACGCGCGTCGCCGGCGTCTGATCAGTCGGGGAAACGGCGCAGGCTGCGACGATCATGCCATTCGACCAGCGCCAGCGCCAGGGCGATCGGGACCGTCGCGGGCAACGTGTCGACCGCGAAGAAGAGCAGGTCGGAGGCGAGGGCGAGGACGGCGACCAGCAGCGCGGCGCGCACCTGCCGCGACCCCTCGGCCGCGAGCAGGCAACCAAGCGTTGCGGCGAGGAAGAGGTCGCCGAAGCCCATCCGCGCGGAGCCGAAATGGATCGCCTGCAGGCGCGGCAACCCGGCGGGAGCCGCAGCGGTCAGGACCGCGTTCGGGCCCTGCAACAGCTCGGCGGCGACGAGCCAAACGTCGACTGCGGCCATCGC
>DATNGU010000330.1:0-6365 GCA_035605775.1 Solirubrobacterales bacterium
CGTGGGCTGGATCAGTCAGGTCCAGATCACGGTCGAGGGCGCCACAGAACCGTGGTGGATGAGCTGGACGCAGTGGAAGGAGCAGGGCGTCGCCGAGCGGCACGCAGCCAAGCTCCTCGAGCGACCAGACGCGATCGCATCTCGCGTGGTCAGAGTCGACTGGACAGCAGGTGAGGTGACGAAACGTGAGTGAACGAGAGGGCTCGGCCCCCCGGGCTGCCGGCTTGGACACTGCCACCGAATACGACGACCGCACGTGGCGGAAGGGAATCCGATCGGAACACATCGAGCGCGAGACGATGCCTGACCAGATGGGGGCCGTCATGTCGATCATGATGGTCGGCCGCACGGCCAGCTATTGCGGTCGTGACGTGACGGACTGGCCGATCGTCAAGCCCGATGACCTCGCTCGCCCATGTGATCGATGCCTCCGCGGCTGGTATCACGAGGAGGACTGATGAACGACGACAGACGAGCGGTCCAATGTCCGACCTGCGGGAAGATCGTCCACGTCAGGAACGGTCGATACCGCAAGCACAAGGGCCTGTGGCCGATCGACGTCCCGGAGCATCCGACCTGCCCCAAGAGCGGGGAGCCGGTCGATTGAGGGACCTGACCTACGCAGGGCTCGCCGACCGTTACGGTGTCGAGCTCTGCACTGGTGGCTGCGGCGACCGTGGTCACAGCGCCGGGTTCCTGCGTGGTGGCCGCGTCCACTTCCGGGATCGACGGGTGACTCGATCCGGGCTGCGGCTGTTCCTGATGCTCGTTCACGATGCGAGGATCTGGCGGCCGCTGACCCACTCGGACCGACCGCCGCCACGACGCAAGGCCACGAGCCGGGTCCGGTGGCTACACCATCGCAACGTGTGGGCCTCCGGGGTAGCGCTCCGGGACCTCGGCGTACGGCTGCCGCGGAAGCTCTCCGCGGCCGATCGTGCCGCCGTGCGCTACCTGCTGACCAAGGTCCCACCCGAGGACGACTGGTTCGTCCCTCCTCGCATCCACCGCTGGGCGAGGTAACCTCCATCTGGGGATCGCGCGCGTTCCGCCTCCGTGGGCGCGCGCGATCCCCCCTTTTTTGCCTCTGGCATATTCGGTATATGCCAGCAGCGAAGCCTCGTAGGCGCGTCAGGGCTCGGTGGTTGCTCGCGGGCTGTGGAGTCGAACCACTGCCTGTACCGGGCTTCTTCCCGCGCCGTGAGCCGCAACGACCCCGGCACCGAGCCCTGACGCAGCGATCCCGCCCTCCGGGGGGAGAAGAGGACGGGATCGCTGTGCTCAGCCTACATCATTCCTGTTAGAATCCGCAAGTATGGGACGCCGACCGCTGGACGAGATTCCTCAGCAGCAGCTCGTTGCTGAGCTCCGCCGTGCGATCGATGTGGCGCGCAACGTGAACGAGAAGTCGATCACCTACGAACGGGCCACCGCCAAGCTGTTCAAGCTCTGCCGCGAGAACCCGCAGGCCACCCTGCGCGCGCATGTCCTTCACAACCTCGGTTGCGCTCGCCGCGACTGGCTCCGCCAGCTCGCCTCGACGCTTCCGCCTACCAACCTCGTTTGGGACACCGAGAACGTGCGGATCTCGATGAGCCACCACCTGACCTCGATGGGGTGTCACCAACACGACACCCTACCTGTCGCATCCGCGGATCACCCTGCGACATGATTCGCTTGCAGCTCGGCTGCCTCGAGTGCCGACAGATCCTCGATGGCACGTTCGCCGCAGAGAAGGTCGAGAGTATCGTCGCCGCGTTCAACAGCGCGCACCTGATCGATCGATGTAAGGAGGAGCCTGATGGCGGAGAAGCACGCGAAGGGACCGCTGCCGGATCGCCCGAGCCCGTCGACAGTGGAGAAGACGAAGGTGGGTCAGCCGGACCAGCCAGCGGCAAGCCCCACTAAGAAGGGTGAGCGGGTGTGGATGACTGGGACGGCGTCCCCCAGCACGAAGAAGTCCTCCGAGAAGACGGAGAGCTAATCCTCTCTGCTTCGTCAGTGGGCACCTATCTGCGGTGCCCGAAGCAGTGGGAGTTCGCGTACATCCACAAGGAGCGGCGCCCTCCGACGATCAAACAGGCGCTCGGGATCGCCTCGCACGAGGCGTACGACAAGGACATGACGGCCAAGCTCGCGACAGGCGAGAACTGGCCGCTCTCGCTCGTTGAGGATGCGTTCAGCACCGACTACGACGCGAAGTGGAGAGAGGGGTTCTCGATCCTCAAGGAGAACGAGGAGGATCCGGGAGCCGCGAAGGACCAGCAGATCCGGGTCATCCGGAAGTACAGCCTCGATCTGGCCCCGCTCATCGAGCCGGTCATGGTCGAGCAGTCATTCATCATCGAGGTCGACGGGATCCTGTACTCCGGCACTCTCGACCTCGCCAGCATCGACAGGCTCTTTGTCAACCCTGAGACCATCCGCGAGACGATCAAGGTCCGTGACTGGAAGAACACCGCCCAGAAGCCGTCCGACACGAGCAAGTACGTGTTCGGGATGATCGGCTACGCGCTGGGCTTCAGGGCGATCACCGGGACCGTCGAGGACGAGGTTCAGCTCGACTACCTCGTCCGCTACAAGAAGCAGGAGCCGGGGTACTTCCCGGTCAGCAGTGGTGGGCCGGTTGGCCCCCGCGCCATCGAAGGGTTCGCGACCACCTTGCGGGACGTCCGCGACTCGATCATGAAGGGCAGCTTCTTCCCTGCGGGCCTCCAGAACGGGGCGTGCTCGTGGTGTGGCTACCGGGAGATCTGCCCTGCCTATGCCGCAGCGAGGCTCGCCTCGTGAGCACGATCGTCTGGGTCCTCTCCCACCACTGGGATGAGGGTGGCTCAGAGATTCGGGGGATCTACTTCAGCGAGGAGGAAGCCGAGCGCGACCTGCCCGTCGAGGTTGTCGAGCAGCAGATGCTCCGCAGCGACGACGGTCCCGCCTGTCGAACCTTCCGCCATGACCAGTTCTGCTGTTCAGTCGAGCAGTACCCCGTCCGAGATCGCGCGATCGGAGCGGTCGCGCTCCCAGAACGGCCCGTCAGCGGGGACCCGCTGATCCCTGAAGCCGTGCTACACGCCATCTACGAGACGATGACGAGCAAGTTCCCCGAGCACCTGAAGGAGAGGATCAAGAGTGCCAGCACCAACCCCAGCCGAGACTGAGAAGCCCGCGCCACGCAAGCGCAAGGCCGCCGCGGAGCCGCCTGCCGAGGCAGAGGCGACCGAGGAGTCACAGCGTCCGTCGCACGAGCGCACGAAGATCGTGGAGGGGCAGGTCGCCGACATCCAGCGGCTCAAGCCCACTGCGATCAAGCCCGAGGAGCGCACCAAGCTCAACCTGTGGCAGAAGCGCGCCCTGATGATCGACGAGTTGGGCACCGTCCCGAAGCGTGGCTGGAACGCCCACCACAAGTACAGCTTCGCGATGGAGGCGGACGTCGTCGCCTATCTCGGGCCGCTGATGACGAAGTACATGGTCGTCGTCAACGTCACCGTTCTGCTCGCTCTGGTCGAACGTATCGAACTCAGCAAGACCAGCAGCGGGGCGACCATGACCCTGACCCGCCTGCCAGTCGAGATCACGATCATCAACGCCGACAACCCCGAGGAGCGGGAGTCGGTCGTGTGGATCGGTGAG
The DNA here is from genome assembly GCA_035605775.1 of Solirubrobacterales bacterium. Taxonomy (GTDB): domain Bacteria; phylum Actinomycetota; class Thermoleophilia; order Solirubrobacterales; family 70-9; genus VRUE01. The sequence continues at coordinate 3,634 of DATNGU010000330.1, forward strand.
GGCTCCGACACCGGAGACAAGGGCGTCTACAAGAGCTACACCGGGGCGCTGAAGTACTTCTACCTGAAGTGGTTCCAGATCGCGACGGGCGACGATCCCGAGGCGTTCGAGCGCACCGACGCGCTCAACGAGTCGGGTGGTCGACGTGGCGTCGAGGCGCTGTCGGGTGGCGGCGACACTGGACGCACCGAAGTCCGACAGGCCGAGGGCCGACGCCAGCCCGAGCGGGGTGGCCGCCAGACCGAGACGACCATGGTGCAGATCTGAACCCTCGGCAACCTGTCGAGTGGCATGGGCCTCGGCCCGCGTGGAACCGCAGAGGAGATCGACAGGGTTCTCGGCACCCAACTCGCCGAGATGATCGACGAGATCGAGGGTGACGATGCCCAGCGCGCCGCGCTGGTCGAGTTCCTCAAGGGTCGACCCGGCACCGATACCGGCAAGGTGATCCACGCGGTCACAGAGCTGGCGGAGCGTGCGGCCCAGATCCGATCGGAGAGCGAGTTGGCCGCAGCCCAGACCGACTATGCCGGTGGCGAGGAGCAGAGCGAGGAGGAGCTTCTGGCGCAGGCGCGCGAGGAGCTGGATGGAGGGCTTGACGCGGCGGTGGAAGCTGATGCCGACACACAGGGCGTCACAGACGCCGAGAAGGATGGCAGCGGAAGCTGACTGCGAGCACGAGGATCTCCGGCCGCTGGTGCCGGTGGAACTCGTGATCGGTCGAGATGGTGCCTACCTCGTCATCGAGGTCTACTGCCGTGACTGCGGCGGCCGCGGCAAGGCCCACGACCACGACGTCACGGTCAACTACGAGGCTGAGAGTCGGTCGTGACCACGGCGGTCCCGTGGAACAAGCTGAGCAAGGAGCCGCTCCCTGACCCCTGTCAGTGTCGACACTGCGACGGGTCCTGCGAGCGGCGTGTCCTGAAGAAGTGGTTCCAGTGCAACTCATGCTCGAAGGGCTATCACGGCATCCCGTGTGAGTCCTTCGTCGAGAGCAGATGGCCTCACCTCGTCTTCGAGTGTGAGGAGTGCGGCCTGCTAGAGGCAGAGCATTGACGTGGCTAACTACTCCGACAGCACCCGCAAGGAGCAGGTGCTCGCCAAGCTGAAGGCCCACGCGGGGGAATGGGTCAACGGTGTCGACCTCGCCAACGAGCAGGTCGGCGGATCAGAGGGCCTCAAGAGGTTGCGCGAGCTGAAGCGCGAGGGCTGGCTGATCCAGATGAGGAAGAGTCCTGCTCAGGGCTCCGACCAGTTCCAGTACCGGCTCGCTGTCCAACTTCGGACTGACGGGTCGCTGGCTTACTACGACCCGGCCCTCCACCCGGAGGACCGCCCAGAACAGAAGGAGGTCCAGAATGGCGGACCTACCCAGCCTGATCGCGATCGGAGCGATCATCGGAGCGGTCCTGATCCACAGCGCACTCAAAGCACGTGGATGGACCCCAACCCTGCGCGGAACGAGACCTCGATCCGCGACTGGAAGCCCGGAGCCAAGACCCGAACCCTCGAGCACGTCTTTTGGCTCGAGCGCAAGCAGCGGGTCATCGGTGCCATCGGTGACGCTGGCGACGGGTGGCTCTGGGGTGTCCTTCGCCCAGCGAGTAAGGCGAAAGGTCTTCGCGAGATGAGGCTCGGCAACGGCACGGCGCCGGACAAGACCTCGGCCATCGCGGCGGTCGAGCGGCGGATTCAAGAGCTCCGGGACACGGGGCTCCCCAAGGAGACACCATGAAGGCCGTACTGGGCCATTCGTGGCTGTCGTTGCTCTTTGCCTTCCTCGCTGGTTGGACCGGGGCGAGATTCGTCCTCGATGCTGGCGGTCCTGCCGCAGCCCTGATGACCGTGGGTCTCGGTGCCCTATCGATCTTCTGGTCGGCGATGGAGCATCGGTTCCTAGATGCTGGAGGCGCTTGAGGTGAGGGAGGCAGACCGCCCCCGTTCGGAGGGCGGGATGCTGTCGGCCTCGTTTGGATCGGTCGGCATCATGAATGCGAGCAGGCCCCGGTCTGCTATTACCCTATGGCTCGCATCGCCCCAGCTTGCGCTCGCAGGACGGGTTTCTCTAGGTCGGGGAGATCGGCGTCGTTCTACCGCCGCTCGGAAGTGCGTCCGAAGTACCGCTGGGAGCTTGCGCTCTGCCGGGGCTTTGAGGCGTGTGATAGGCTCTGTCCGCGAAGGTGCTGCACTCACCTCCTCGTCGGCCCCTGTTCCCGTCCCCGGGAGCAGGGGTCATTTCATGTATTGCAGGCGGCGGAGCCTACTCCCGCCTGACAAGTCCGCGCTAGGGGGTTCTGCACATCCGAGGTGCAGAAGTCGACTCGGGCGGTGGACAACCTGTGGCTAAGCGCCGTCCGCAGCTCCCGTGCATCTTCGCCAAGGGTGAGACGCGAGGAGCGATCGACGATCGTGTGAAGAGCATGTGGCAAGGATCCTTCGGGGTCGAGCGCCCGGTGCCCTTCGGCGACCTCCGGCTGAGCTTCAAGCGGTTCCACTGTGGGGCGATCAACCCCCACGGTGGCGAGTGCCCGTATGCGCCGCAGGAGTGCGCACGGGCCTTCCTGTCGAGCATCAAGGAGGTCTGCGACCAACATGCCATTCATGGAGTGGGGAACCCGCAGGGCTACTTCGTCCGCGTGGCTAAGTCGAGTGGAGCACGCCGCGCTGATGAAGCTGTTGGTCGCCGCGCTCAGGCGGCTATGATGCGCCGAACAAGTGTTCCACCTGAG
>DATNGU010000331.1:0-5747 GCA_035605775.1 Solirubrobacterales bacterium
CTATGTCCGCTCGAGGCCCACCTCGCCCGCGGGCTTATCGTCGCGCAGGCCCTTGAACGAGCCGTGACGCACCATGCCGTCGGCGGTGAGCTCGCGGAACTCGACCTCCGCCACCAGCTCCGGCTCGACGAAGCGCGCCTGCCTTGGGGCTTTTTCCCCCGCGAACGGGCTCGTCTTGCGCTCCAGCGGCGCGAGGCGCTCCCCGAGCACGATCAGATCCTGCTCGGAGAAGCCGGTGCCGACTTTGCCTGCGTAGCGAAACTCGCCGTCCTCGAAGTAGCCGACGAGCAGCGCCCCGAGCAGGCCGCTGCGACGCCCCTTGCCGGGTGCCCAGCCCCCGATCACGAACTCCTGGCGGCCGGTGTTCTTCACCTTCAGCCAGTCCCCGGTTCGCTTTGCCGGCGCATAGCGACTGTAGAGCCGCTTCATGACGATCCCCTCGAGTCCCTTTTCCTCGCTCGCCACGAGCAGCTCTCTTGCGTGGCCGGTGGAGTAGGCCGGCGTCTGCCAGCTCGGACCGGTGAGTTCCAGGCCCTCGAGCAGCTCACGGCGCTGCCGGTACGGCTCGCCCATCAGGTTGCGCCCGTCGAGGTAGAGGAGGTCGAAGATGACGTAGGTCACGGGATGGGTCTTCATCCGCCGCCGAACCACGCTCTCGGACGTCTGATGGATGCGCTGCTGGAGGTGCTCGAAGCTCGGCCGGCCGTCCTCGTCGAAGGCGACCAGCTCGCCGTCGAGGACCGCGTCGCGGGCGCCAATCTGACGCGCGAGGCGCCGCACCTCCGGGTACTGACGGGTGACGTCGCGGAGATTGCGCGTCTGCAGCTCGAGCCGGCCGGGCCGACAGTAGGCGATCGCCCGCACCCCGTCCCACTTGATCTCGGTCGCCCAGCCATCGTCCTTCGCCGGCAGCTTGGTCAGGCGGGCGAGCATCGGCACGATCGCCTCGGGGAAGGGGTCGCGCGGCTCGGACGGCGGGTCGATCCGGTGGATCATCCAGTCCTTCTCGTCGCCCGTGCGGAACAGGGCGTAGCGCCCATTGAGGCGCTCGCCGTCGAAGCTGAAAACGATCTTGCCCGGCTCCCACTTGTGGCATTGGTAGGTGCCCCGGTCCCAAATCCGCACCGTCCCTGCCCCGTACTCACCGGCGGGAATCTCGCCCTCAAAGTCGAGGTACTCCAAGGGGTGATCCTCGGTGTGGACGGCCAGGCGGTTTTCGCTTGGATCGTTCGGAACGCCGTTGGGGATGGCCCAGGAGACCGCGACCCCATCGTGCTCGAGCCGCAGATCCCAGTGCAGGCGCCGGGCGTGGTGCTCCTGGACGACGAAGCGAGGAGCGCCCTTCTTTCGGCGGCGGCGACCGGCGCGGGGCTCGAACGACGCCTCGAAGTCCCGTTTGGCCTCGTACCCTCCAAGCTTGCCGCTGTTCTTCCCCCGCCCGCTCGTCGCCATCAGAAACCGCTCCGAGCTTGATCGCCGTCATCGCCGACACCCACATGCCCAAGGGCGCCCGCGCGCTGCCGCAGAGATGTGTGGAGATCGTCGGCGAAGCCGAGGCCGTGATCCACGCCGGCGATTTCTTCGCTGTCTCGGTGCTTCAACAGCTCGAAACGCTCTCCCCGATCGTTCACGCCGTCCACGGCAACGTCGATGAGGAAGCACTCAAGCGCTCGCTCCCCGAGACGCTCGAAATCGCGCTTGGGGAACAGACCATCGCGGCGATCCACGACGCCGGACCGGCTCGGGGGCGGCTGGCCCGGCTGCGCGCTCGGTTCCCGCGAGCCGACGCGGTCGTCTTCGGACATAGCCACCTGCCTCTCCACGAGGAGGAGGCGGGCTTTCAGATCTTCAACCCCGGCAGTCCGACCGAGCGGCGGCGCACGCCGCGACGATCGATGGGGTTGCTCAGCCACGGCGGGCAGGGGCTGGTTTTCGATCACGTTTGGCTCTGACGACCTTGTTTTACGGTCGCTTCCGACCATTGACGTCAGCCATCCCCGGCCAGACCGGTTCGTCGATAGCGCGAACCGGCTGCCCACTGCGCTCGTCGACGAAGTCACGCCAGAAAGGTTCCACCTTCAGCTCCAGGCTGGATTCTGGCAGTCGCCCCGGTGCGCCCCCCGGCTCGAGAAAGCGGGTCTCCCTGGGTTTAGCCAGTTCGTCCGAGGGTAAGGCTCTTTTCGTACGGGTTGTCGAAGGGGAGGAGCGAGCGGTGTTTAAGTGCGATAGGTGCGGGAGTCGATTCAGCGCAATGCACGCAGCTTCATTGGAGACTTGTCCGCGCTGCCAGATCCGGGACCGGATGTCGGTGCCCCTGACCTTCAAGGCGTTCCAGTTGCCAGACAGCGAAGCCGAAATGGCAACGACAGGCGGCAGTCGCCCGTTAGAGGCTGCCCAGCATCGTCCCCAAGACCAGCACGCATAGGCCCCAGGGTTGAGGGGACGACACCCCGACGGCCATCTGGGGCGAGCCCCGGTCCTAGCCAGCGGAGGAGCGCCGCCCCTTCCGTTTCACCTTCACAGGCGCGTAGACCAGCCCGAGGTCCTCGACCAAGCTCGCGAAGCCTTCCTCGCGCTCAGCCGAGTCGCGTAGGCGGAGGAGTGCCGATGGGTGAATGGTGACGGCGGCGATAGGGGCGAGCGACCTCCCCCGCGCGCGGAGTCTGGTGGAGGCGCCGCTTGCCACGCGGGCGCCACTTGAAGTGCTTCACCGCGTTGGTGACGTAGATCGCCTCCGGCGGGATCGCGGCCTCCTCCAAGGCACGCCCCAGCAGGGCGCCCGCCGGCCCGACGAACGGCTCCCCCTCACGGTCCTCGCGGTCTCCGGGCTGCTCACCGACGAGCATCAACCGGGCGCTCGGCCCGACCCTCGCCGAAGACGGTTTGGGTCGCGTCCTTCCAGAGACTGCACCCACGGCAGCCCTGCGCCGCTTTGCTCAGGGCTGGGAGAGTCCGTTTGTCGGGCAGGAAGTCTGCGGCGCTGGAGGTCAAGCAGCGAGACGAGAGCGCAACATCTCCTTGCCCTGCTCGGCTCCCTTGCGGCTCGTCTCCTGTGCTCGCCGGAAGAATTCCGCGAGCTCGGAGTCTCCCTCGCGCTCGGCGTCCTCGACGTAGGTCTCGAGCCGCAAAACGTTGCTCAGACACTGCTCCGTGAACCAGATCACGTTGTAGTCCTTGTCCTTGGTGCCGGTGACCTCTCCGGTCTCTTGTGAGCCCATCGTGCTCTCTCCTTTGGCTAGCGGTCTTCGCCGCAGCTACCCCTTCCCCGGGGGCGACCAAACGCCCCAAGCCAAGCCGTTTCGACTCCGATCAGCTTGGGTAGGAAGCAGGCGCCTTTTCGACCACAGCGATGAAGGAGGAACCACGATGGCTGAGTTGACGACGCTGGAGGAGAAGCTCGCAGAGGTCCTCGGCCTGGCCCAGGCGGCTCAGGGAGCGACGGAAAAAGTGGAGGGCATGGTCGAGGACGACGACGTCGCCGAGACGCTGCGTCAGATGCGGGAGGAGGCAGAGGAGACCGAGAGACGCTGCACCGACCTGGCCGACAGCCGCGACGGAAAGAAGACCGCGATCCTGGAAAAAGCGCAGGAAACCAAAGGCGAGGCGACCGAAATGATGTCGACCTACCTCGGCGGCGATTCCGATGGTCTCGACGGCTTCGAGTTCCTGACCATGGCCGAGGCCGCCGAGGTTGGCCACTGGGCGGTGCTCGGAAAGCTGAACGAGTCCGCCGCAGAGCCGGAGCTCAGCGAGCTCGTCGAGTGGGCGCTGCCGATCCAGGAACGTCACTTCAGCAACGCCAAGAGCTGTTCGCTGAGACTCGCCGGCGAAAAAGACCCCTACGAAGAGGCCTGACGACCGGGGGATCGTGGTCCAGCGTTGAGCAGAGGCCGATCGGGTAGTGAAGGGGCGTGACCTCGAGTGCTAGCCCCGATCGCCTGCTGGCGGTCTATCTCAACGACCATTTTGCCGGTGCCACCTTGGGTATGGAGCTCGCGCGTCGGTTGCGGTCGAGCAACGAGAATGACGCCATTCTCAGTAGGCCGTTGGAGGAGATCTGCGCCGAGATCGAAGCAGATCGGGCAACCCTCGAGCAATTGATGGACCAGCTGGGGATCCACCGGGGCCGCGTCAAACCTGCGGCTGCCTGGGCCGGAGAGAAGCTCGGGCGTCTCAAGCTCAACGGCCAGCTGCATGGCTATTCCCCGCTCAGCGGCCTGGTCGAGCTGGAGCTCCTCTACATCGGAATCACGGGAAAGATGCGGATGTGGAAGGCCCTTCAGCACACCCTCGGCGAGGGAGTGGGCGAGTTCGACTTCCGCCAGCTGAGCGAACGGGCGGCCCGCCAGCTCGGCAGAGTCGAGGAGCTTCACCTGAGCGCCGCGGCTCTGGCGCTTCCTTCAAGTAACCCATCTCGAAGCTGACGGTTTGCACGCGATGGAGCGACGGGTAGCCGAGGATCAACGATGAAGGCGCTCACTTTCCACGGCAAACACGATGTGCGGATCGACGAGGTTCCCGACCCCTCGATCCAGGCCCCTACCGACGCGATCGTCCGCATCACCTCTACCGCCATCTGCGGCTCCGACCTGCACCTCTACGAGGTGCTGGGGATGTTCATCGACGAGGGCGACGTCCTCGGTCATGAGCCGATGGGGATCGTCGAGGAGGTCGGCAGCGAGGTCGATCACATCGAAGCCGGCGACCGAGTGGTGATCCCCTTCAACATCTCCTGCGGCGATTGCTGGATGTGCAACCAGAAGCTCTTCGCCCAGTGCGAGACGACCCAGGTCCGCGAGCAGGACAAAGGCGCCGCGCTCTTCGGCTACACCAAGCTCTACGGCCAGGTGTCCGGCGGCCAGGCTGAGTTCCTGCGCGTGCCGCAGGCCCAGTTTGGCCCGGTCAAGGTGCCCAAGGGACCTCCCGATGAGCGTTTCCTCTTCCTCTCCGACGTGCTGCCGACCGCCTGGCAGGCGGTCGAGTACGCGGCGGTCCCGAAAGGCGGCAGCGTCGCGGTCTTCGGCCTCGGGCCGATCGGCCAGATGTGCACGCGCATCGCCCGCCACCGGGGTGCCGAGCGGGTGATCGGGGTCGACATGGTGCCCGAGCGACTGGAGATGGCACGGCGCAATGGGATCGACGCGATCGACTCCGGCGAGTACGAAGACGTCCCCGCAACGATCAGGGAGATGACCGAGGGGCGCGGGCCCGACGGCGTGATCGACGCGGTCGGGATGGAGGCGCACGGCGCCCCGGGGGCCGAGCTCGCCCAAAAGGCCACCGGCCTGTTGCCGGATGCGCTGGCGGCGAAGGCGACCGAAAAGTTCGCCGTGGACCGGCTCTCAGCCCTGCTCGACTCGATCGACACCGTGCGCCGCGGTGGCACGATCTCGATATCGGGCGTCTACGGCGGTCAGCTCGACCCGCTGCCGCTCATGCAGCTCTTCGACAAGGGCGTCCAGATCCGCATGGGTCAGGCCCACGTGAGGCGCTGGACCGACGAGATCCTGCCGCTGCTGGAAAGGGACGAGGACCCGCTCGGAGTCGACGACCTCACCACCCACCAGCTGCCGCTGACGGAGGCGCCGAGCGCCTACTCGATGTTCCAGAAGAAGGAAGACGGCGCGATCAAGGTCGTTCTCAAGCCCTAACTCGATTCGGCCAGCGCCCGCACGTTCTGCAGCTGCTCGCGGATCTGAGCGATCTCCCTGACCACCTCAACCGCGCCCGCGTCTCTCAGCTCGTCC
>DATNGU010000332.1:0-2739 GCA_035605775.1 Solirubrobacterales bacterium
CCGGGAGGTTCCCTTGATGTGCTGGGAGGGGCCGGGGCGTCACCTCACCGAAATGCGGCTCTCCGGCAAGGTCTGACTCCGAGAGAGGAAGAGTTTGCCCCGGCCCTCGTGAGGTATCGGCAGCGAGCCACGGTGCTTGACTAGTGGAGCGGCGGCGGGAAGTTACCGAGCGCGACGATAATCTTGAACTCGGGGCAACGTTGCTCTGACGAGCACCGGCCGGGACGATCCGAACCGCTATCTAGCCGCGGTCCGCGAGAGTCCGCTCGATGGCCTCGTCGTCAGCAGTCGACGGGCGTTCGTCCCGCGGGCGGATGAGGTACCAGGTCTCGACTTCGCCTTTCCCCTTGACCGCGATCGACCCGCGCGGCTCGCACTCGAAGTCGTCGGCGAGGAGTTCGTACGTCGCGCCGGTGATCTGGATTCGCCCCGGGGTCCCGTAGGACTCCATGCGGCTGGCCGTGTTTACGGCGTCGCCCCAGAGGTCGTAGAGAAAGCGCTTCCGGCCGATGACGCCGGCCACCACCGGGCCTGAGTTGATGCCGATTCGAAGCTCGAGGCCGAAGTGCCCGGCTTCGCCCTCGGCGCGCATCGCATCCAGCATGTCGAACGCCATCAGCGCGAGCGCGCAAGCGTGGTCCGGGCGCGGTTCCGGAACCCCTGCGGCGACCATGTAGCAGTCGCCGATGGTCTTGATCTTCTCGAGCCCGTGCCGCTCCGCGAGGTCGTCGAAATGGCTGAAGAGGTGATCGAGGCAGCCGACGACCTCGGCGGGCGTGAGCCGCTCGGACCACGGCGTGAAGTCGACCACGTCCGCGAAGAGGATGGACGCTGATCCGAACTGATCCGCGATCGGCTGGGACTCGGCCTTCAGCCTGTCGGCGATCGAGCGCGGCAGGATGTTGAGCAGGAGATTCTCGGCCTTCTGCTGCTCCACCCGGAGTGCAGCCAGCGCATCGCTCCGCTGCTTCGCGAACAGCGCCAGCAGCGTGAACACCATTGTCCCGCCGACGGCGACGTTCATCGCCAGCATGATGCTCGTGAACCAATCCGGCGGTGGTGTCCAGACCGGACCGATGATCTCGCCCGCGATACCCGATCCGAGGAAGACGAGTACGTACGCGACGTACCAGCGGGCCGCCGACCTCACGTTCGAGAAGACGAGCGCCCCCAGGGGCGCGAGGATTCCCCAGAGGCCGACGCCGCCGGACGCGAGGAACCCACCGAGCGGGATCATGGACATCGTCGGCGCGAGCAGGATGTCGACCTGGTTCACCCGGAGCAGGCGCGCGAAGTCGCCCGTTCGCGAGAACACGATGATCGCGGCGAGGAGCACGGCGAGGTAAACGAGGGGCACCACACCGACCGGCGAGCGGAAGGCGAGATACAGGCCTCCCCAGAGCCCCGCGATCGGCAGGATCAACACTGAGATCAGGACAAGGAGGGCCTTTCGGGCCCGCAGGTCCTCGTCGTCGTGCGGGTCCGCACCGACCAGCGCAAGGCGCGCGGTGACGCGGTCTAACCTCGTTCGCAGCGGGCTGAAGAGGCCCATCGCGGGGGACGTTACTTGCGCCCGCCGGAGGGCTGCTGGACTACGGCTGGGGTGCGCTCGCCGCCGGTGGGAGCTCCATCGACGCCCGCAGGTTGACGAGCGGCGCGTCCGGAACCTCGATCAGGCCACGCGTCGGCCGGTCGAGATCGAACGTGACGAGCAAGAGCAGGGTGATCAGGCCCGCGGCGAGCAGGACAGTCCCCACCCCGCGGCCGAGGATGGAGAGGTAGAAAGCGAGCAGCGCGAGTGCGACGGCTGCGCCGCCCACCTCGACGGCGAGCACGGCGCCGGGTACCCGATTGTTCAGCCCGGCGACGCGGATTGTCTGCATGTCGATCATGTTGTTGAGCGTCTCGACGTAGAGGCGCGGTGCGCTCTCGAACGGCTTTTCCGCAAGCGCCTGCCCGGCAAGACCCCAGAGCTCACGCTGCAGACGCTGGCCATCGGCGATGGCAGCGCGCGCCTTCGCGCTTTCCGGAATCGAGTTCGAGAGCGCGATGCTGGTGTCCGTGTAGCGCACGAGGCGTTCGAGCGACTGCGTGCGGATCGGCTCGGGGAGAGTCTGGGCGCGCAGGTACGTGGTGCCGATGGCATTCGCTTCGTCGACGACTGCGGTGCGGCGGGCCTCGTACCGACCCACAGCGAGGGCGAGGCCAAAGGCGAGGACGAGGCCGACCAGGCCGAGGAGCGCAGCCTGCAGGACGCTGACCGGCTCCCGGAGATGCTCGGACCGGTGCCGCAGGTAACGGCCCAGAACGAGGCCGATCGCCGTCGTGCCGAGGACGACCGCCAACAGAATGAGCCCGAGCTCCCAGCTCGAGAGGCGAAAGAACATGCACCAACGCTAGTGAGCGGCGGGTGCGCACGCAACGACCCAAGCATTGCCGGCGTTGCGCCGGGACAAGCCGGGTACCCTTCCAGGCCGTGGCAGTGAACACGATCCTCGTCGCCTACGACGACCCTGCCAGCCAGACTCTCGGGCGCGCCGCCGACTACGCCGAGCAGTTGGGTGCGTCGCTGATCGTCACGAACGTCGTGCCACCGAAGGATGGGACGCCAGATGCGGAGCGCCTGGCCCAGGAGCGGCTCGAGCAGGCTCGGTCCTACCTCGAGGGACGCGGCCTGACCGCTGACCTCGTTCCCACGAAGGGCACGCCGGCGGACGCCACCGTCGGTCTCGCGCAAGA
>DATNGU010000333.1:0-7933 GCA_035605775.1 Solirubrobacterales bacterium
GACCAAGACGGTGCGCCGTCTCGTCAATGTCGAGCACGCGGAGGCCCGCAAGGAGGAACGCGACCCCACGGTGCTGCGCACCGAGCAAGCCGGGCACCCCACGACGCTGCGCCTGCGGGCCGCTGGCGGCGAAGGGCTGGAGTTTTAGTGGCGGCGTTGGGTTGTGGCGTCGTAGGAAACCCCGGACATAGGCCGCCGCGGGTATGTCCGGGGTGGTCAGACATCGGGAGCAAAACCATGTCCGACCCCATGTCCGACCCCCGGCGGAGTCCGGCCTGTAGGGCCAAAAAGGGTCGGACATTGGCCGCCGGATCAGGTCCTACCCATGTCCAGGGCACCCCGGACATTCCCCGTAGGGCAATGGCGAAGCCATGCCCTAGGGGTGTCCGTGGCGAAGTCGCCTAGACTCGAACGCGGAATGGCGGATCGGCAGCCGATACACGCGGTTCACACCGAAGACCAGCAGGAGCTGCTAGAGCGACTAGGGCTATTCGACGCTTTCAGGTCGGGGGAACTGAAGTGTCGAGATTGCGAGCGCTCGGTCTCCGATCACGGGTTGGGCCTCGTTCAGATGAACGCCGATGGTGAAATCGAGGTCGCTTGCGCCGACTCGCAGTGCGGCCGCAAAACGGACGGAGCTACGTGATCGGATTCTTCTTCGGAGGCGGCATCCTGGCGACCGCCGTCGCTGTTCTGTTTTTTTGCGTCACCTACCCCGACAAAGCGGAGAAGGTCGCGGGGTGGATCGTTGCGCTCGCCTCCAAGATCTGGGACAAGACCGACCGCACGGCGGTGGCGCTCAGGGTCCAGGGAGACATCAACGATGCCCGCACCGAGTTGCTGAAGTCGGCTCCGGAGGGGCTGATCGAGCGGAAGATCAAGATCAAGTGGACTGGGGCCGAGGAAGCGGAAGCCCTGTTGAAGGAGGGCGAGGTCCTGGTCTGCATGGAGAAGTCAGACCATCACGAGCAGAACGTGGCGAATGCGCTGATGGCTTTCCTTCCTAAGACGATGCTCCCCAACGCGCGTCGCTATCTTGACCGGAGCCGGATGCGAGCAGCCGACCTGATTGTGGCCAAGGGGCTGCTCGACCAGGAGGGCGGGAAAGTCGGTGCGCTCGACGTGTTCTTTCGAGACCACCTCGACCCAGCTCGCGAGTCGGGGAAAGACCTCAAGGAGAAGATCGAAGAACTCGACTCCGTCGACTTGCAGGGCTGGCTTGTCCGGCTGGTCCTCGCTGAGTACCTAAGGCTCGGCGAGGAACTCCATCCAGGCGAGCCAGACGATGAAGCTCTGCGTGAGGCCGAGGAATTTTCGAGGTTCGTCTACAAGCTCGCGGCGCGAGAGCCGGGGGCCAAAGACTCCTCAATGGGAATCAAGGGCCGGTACTTCCGGGTCGCGGTAATTTTCGTTGGAATCAAAGAACGCCTGGTGGGGGAGGGCTTGAAGCCGTATCGAAAGCGGGCCAAGCGCTACCTCTACACAGGCGAATACGATGCCGTCTACCTGATGGCGCGCGATGACAACATGGTCGCTGTCGAAGCGCTCGCTGAGAATTTGGACGGCGATGGCCGGGTCGCAAGTGTCAGCACTTTCAAGTACGGCCTTCGGGCGGACTTCAAGTCGCGGTACGGACTGAATCGCGAGCGAGCGATCATCGCCTGTGTTCGTCGCCGTCGCGTCGCAGACGCAGTGCCGGATGATGTTCAAGCAGAGCTGGCGGCTGTCGAGTCGGGTGACCTTCCAGAGGAGACTTGGGAGACCACGCCGCCGAAATTGGACGCTCCATTGTTCGACGAGGAGAACCGTCCCGCCGAGGCGGCCGCCGACTAGCCAAGGGCCGCATTCACACTAATCCTTGGACCCCGTTACCTGGGGGGCCGAAGGCCGAATTCCGACTGCCTACAACGATTTGAAGCCAAATTTCGGCCCCTGGGTCGCGATTTGAGGAGCCTGAATCCTTGGACGGGTCCAAGGTACCTACGGCCCGCCAGCGGCGCGAGAGCGCTCAGCCGGGGGATGTGGGGTTGCTACACCCCGTGTCAACTTGACGTGGACTCGAAAATGTCAGTGAGAATGACTACTGCAACTGCTCCACATAGACAGTCGATCAGCGCCCTGCTCGACGCCGCGTCTGCGGACGCAGCCACCTTCCGGTGCAAGGCGGTCGCGCCGCCGTGGGCGGTCGCCGAAGTGCCGACCGCTCCGCCAGTCGAGCCTGTGCCCGCGCCGGAATCGCGGGTGGATAAGCGGGCGTTGGCGGCGCACTTTGGGATGTCGGTTCGTTGGGTCGAGCACCGGATGAAGGAGGGCCTGCCGCACGAGCACATGGACGGCCGCGCCCGCTTCCGCATCCGTGAATCGGAAACGTGGCTGCGGGCCAACGGTCACTTGAAGGCGGCCGAGTAATGGCGAAGCGCAAGACGTGGATCGGGCGTATCTCGCTCGGCTCGGAGGTCGATCCCGACACCGGCAAACGCAAGCAGCGGTTCCATTGGGTCGGCCGTTTCGACACGAAGCGCGAGCGCGATACCGCGATGGAAAAGGCCCGCGCCGAGCTGGCGCGCGGAGGGAGCCTGACGCTGCCGACCGTTGACGAGTACGTGGAGCGGTTCCTCACCGAATACGCCCGCACGCCGATGAAAAACGGGGAGCTGCCGAAGCGCAGCACCGTCCACATCCAGCGCGAACGGCTCAAGCGGTTCAAGGCCGACTTCGCCGGTCGCTCGCTCGATATCCCTCGCGCCGAAATCCGCGATTGGATGAACGCGGAGGGCAACTGGTCGGACTCCGAGCCGGTCCCGAACGGCTACTTGCCCGCCGTGACGGCCCTCTACAACTTCGCGATTGACGAGGACGATTTACCGCTTGAGCGCAACCCCGCCCGCCGGTTGGCGAAGCGGACCAAGGGTCGGTCGGAGCTGCCGCCGCCAACCGAGGAGGAGTTCGCCAAGCTGCTGGATGCCTGCTCGATGCTCGGCGACTATGCCCCCACGATCCGGGCGCTGTTTGAGTTCGCCGCCTTCACCCTGATGCGGCCTTCCGAGCTGTACGAGCTGCGCTGGTCGGATATCGACTTCAAGCAGATGCGCATCGCCAAGGATCGGCGCGTCTTCCGGGGTGAAGTGGACTCCCCAAAGACGGGCGAGCGCGAAATCGCCCTGACGCCACCGGCCAAAGCAGCGATTCTCAACCTCGCCCGTTCGGCTGATGACGATCTGGTCTTCCACTCCGTCACCGGCCGCCGTCTCTCGGCGTCGGGAATGTCAGGAACGTGGGCGCGGGTGCAGGCGGCCGCCGGACTCAAGTTCGACTTCTACCACGCGACCAAGCACTACGGGGTCTGGTTCATGTGGACGCAGCTCAAGATGGAACCGCGCGTGATCGCAGCTCAGGCAGGCTGGAAAGTGACTACCGTTGACGCGATGCTCGAAACGTACGGCCACGGCGAGGTCGGCGCACTTGAGGACGTAGACGCCGCGTTCGCGAATCACGCCCCGAAACTACGGGCGCTCCAGGGCGGCAAAAGGGCAGGCTAGGTGACGCATGTGTGACGCAACGGAGGCGCGATCCCGCTCCTAGCGCGGGATCGAACCTATCTCCCCCATATGAGCAGCCTCGACGGCCGCGTTTTTGCCATCGCCGGTATCGGGGGTGGATTGGGCCCCGTGGTGGCGGAGCGACTTTCGGCGCACGGTGCAATCGTCGCCGGGGCTAACCGCGACCAGACGCGGATCGACGAAGTTGGATCCGCGCTGGGGTTGTCAGAGGATCGCTGGGACGGGCGTGCTGTCGACCTACTCGAGGAGGAAGAGGCGCGCGATTGGTGCTCGGCGCTGCTCGAGCGGTTCGGCCGCGTCGACGGGCTGCTGCACCTCGTCGGGGGCTGGCGCGGTGGGACGCCCCTGCACGAGGCACCGCTGTCGGATTGGGATCTGTTGCATGACCTGTTGATCCGAACCGTCCAGCACACCACCCGCGCCTTCCACGACGCGCTCCTCACCTCTGGGCACGGTCGTTTCGTCCTCGTTTCCGCCAAGCAGGCACAGGCGCCCTCCAACTCTAATGCCGCCTACGCCGCTGCCAAGGCCGCTGCCGAGGCCTGGACGCTCGCCCTCGCCGACGGCTTCGGCGGCGCTGAGGCAACGGCGAACATCGTCGTCGTCGACGCGATCCTCACCGCGCGGATGCGGAAAGAAGACCCCGAGGGTGACTTTTCTTCTTTCACCTCCGCCGAGCACATCGCCGAGGCGATTGCCTTTCTCTGTTCCGATGCGGCCAGCGAGATGAATGGGCAGCGCTTGCCGCTTACCATGCCTTGAGATGAGTAGCAAAGCTTCCAAGGCCAGCGATGGTGAGATGACGATCCGTCAGCTCGCTGAGCGGACCGGGATGACCGTCCGCAACATTCGCGCCCACCAGACCCGGGGCCTGTTGCCTCCCCCCATCGTCCGCGGTCGTACCGGTTATTACGGCGATGAGCACGTGGCTCGTATCGAGCTGACCCGTGAGATGCAGGCCGACGGGCTTAACTTGGAGGCGATCCGCCGTGTGCTCGACAGCGGCGATGGCTCGGCCTCCGCGATCTTCGATTTCACCCGCGCCCTCCGCACCCCCTTCGAAGACGAGGCGCCGGAGATCTTTGACGCCGAGGAGCTGGCCAAGATCTGGGGTGAAGCGGACATCAAGCTGACGCGCCGAGCGGAAAAGCTCGGCGTCTTCCGCACTCTCCCCGATGGGCGGGTCGAGGTAATCAGCCCCAGTTTGCTGCGCGCCGCGGCCGAGCTGGCCGAGTTGGGGATCGGCGCCGATGGCGCCCTCGTCACCGCCGAGAAGCTGCGCCGCCACGCCGACGGCGTCGCCCACGCCTTCGTCGACCTCTTCGTTAAGGAGATCTGGCAGCCGTTTGACCGGGCGGGTCGACCCGAGCGCGACTGGCCGCTGATGAGCGAGGCCCTCGAACGGATGCGGCCGCTAGCGGCGGGAGCGCTGTTGGCGACGTTCCAGATCGCGATGGGCGAGGCGGTCGAGAAGGAGAGCGAGCGAACCCTGCGGCTCGCCGCCCGCCCGGAGAAGCGCGGCAGCAAGCGGCGCAAGCGCTAGCTAGCTAGGCGAGAGCAGCGTCGTCCAGCTCCTCGCCCGCGGCCTCCTGGCCGGCATAAGCGAGGACGGCGAAATACATCAGCGAGGGGAGGAGTGCGTCGAGGTCGTCGGTCTCTTCCTTTTGCAGACGCGCGTAGAGGACCGATTCGATTCCCCCCACGACCCCGGCGGCGGCGATGGCCGACGGAACCTCGTCCAAATCCTCCCTGACCAGAGCGTCGATACAGCCGGCGAAGTGGTCGAGCAGCTCGTCGCGGCGGCGCAGACCCGCCGGGCTCGATGCGCGTGCCTCGACGATCACGATGCGGGCAGCCTCTGGCTCGTCGGCGATGAACCGCAGCAGCTCGCCGATTCCGCTGCGCAGCTGCTCGCGCCAGCTTGGTCCGGCGCTGGTCACCGCTCTCTCCAGGCGTTCCCGGATCTGTACCGCCGACACATCAAATGCAGCGAGGAAGCAGTCCTCCTTGTCGTCGAACTGCTCGTAGAAGGTGGGTCGTGAGATGCCCGCTCGGGCGAGCACGTCCTGGACCGTGAGGGCGTTGTAGCCGACCTCGGTGACCGTCCTGATCATCGCGGCGAGCAGGCGCTCGCGCTGGATCGCCCTGACCAGGTCCGGCGGCAGCGTCCTCACGCCGGCTGGGAACCGCCCTTCGGCGCGGCTCAGCAGGGCCACGGCTTCGCTCAGCTCGGAATCCGACCAGCGGTCCCCAACCGCGGTTGCCAGCTTCTCCTGACTGAGCATTATCCTCTCTGGTGGCATAAGAGAACCTACACGTTTCTCTTAGAAATTGTGCAGGTCTCCCAAGGGTACCACACAAGTCGCCGCCGTGCATTGGATTTTCGCGCTTCAGGGGTATCCTTGATCCATGCCGCCACGGGGAAAAGGGGGAACGCAGGAGAGGCAGACGCCAAAATCTCCCACGCCGTCCCTCCGTCCCTCGCTGCCGCGGGAGTTCATCGCGCTTCACAAGCAACGACGCATCATGGACGCCCTCGCGGGGCTGACCGCGGAACAGGGTTATGAGGCGACCAAGATCTCCGACATCGTCCGCCGGGCCGGGGTCGCTCGTAAAACCCTCTACGACAACTTTGAGGGCAAGGAGGAGGTCTTCCTTGCCGCCTTCGACGCCGCCCGCGACGAGGTCTTGCGCCGGGTGGAAGAGAGCGGTGCCGAGGTAGGTTCCGACTGGCAGGACAAGGTGGAGGCTGGGCTCGCTGCCTTCCTCGCCTACGTGGCCGAGCAGCCGATCCTGGCCAGGATGTGCATGATCGAGGCGCTGTCTGCGACACCGGCGACGACCAGGCGCTACGAGGACGCCTTGGAGACCTTCGTTTCGTTGGCGCGCCGGACGCTGCCCCGAGACGACCGCTTGCCCGACACAATCGCCGAGACGCTCGTCGGCGGCGTTGCCTGGATTGTCTACCAGCAGATCCGCCGCGGCGAGGCTGTGCGGGCCGAGGACCTTCTCCCCGAACTGACCGAGTTCATGATGGCGCCCTATTTGGGCGCCGGCTTGGCCGACGCTTAGCCAAGGGGCAGACCAAAAATAGCTGAGCGCTGCCACACTCTGGCGCCTAATGAAACCGCTGCCCCGGGGCAGACACGGCCTGCCACGCGAGTTCGTCGCACAGAATCAGCGCGAGCGCCTGCTCGCCGCGATCGCCATTTCCCTTGACGAGCATGGCTACGACGGCACCACCGTTTCGCTGATCAGCGGCACGGCGCAGGTCTCCAAGAGCGACTTCTACCGCCACTTCGCCACCAAGGACGAGTGCTTTCTTGCCGCCTACGATGACGCGGTGGAGGGCCTTCGCAACGACGTGCTGGCGGCTTGTGCGGGGCAGCAGGAGTGGGCGGACGGCGTTTGCGCTGGGCTTGCAACGGCGCTGGAGCGTCTCGCCGCCGAACCGGCGCGCGCCAACCTGCTGCTGGTCGAGGGCCTTCGGGCTGGCCCGGGGGTCTACGGCCGCTTCCAGGGAGCGGTGGAGAGCTTCGTCCCGCACTTGCGCGATGGTGCGCCGGCGGGGACGAGCGGCGGCCGTCCTCCGGATGCAGCCGACGAGGCAGTGGTCGGAGGCATCGCTTCGTTGCTCGGGCGACGCGTGCTGGCCGGTGAGACGGACGGCCTCGAGCGGTTCTTCCCGGAACTTGCTGAGTTTGCGCTCACGCCCTACCTGGGCGTCGCCGAGGCACGCCGCATAATCTCGAGTAGATGAGCGACGCGATTGCAGCTGCGGAAGGCGCGGCGACCGAGGCGCAGGGAGAGGTTGTGGCGGGGGTATTCCCGTCGCAGGCTCTGACCGAGGCGATCGAGGCGGAATGGATCAGCTCTGGCGACTACCGCATTCGTCCCGACGCGATCCAGCCAGCCAGCGTCGACCTCAGGCTCGGTGACTTCGCTTGGGCCCTGCGCTGCAGTTTCCTGCCGGACGTCGACTCAACCGTCGAGGAGAAGATCGAGGGGCTGGCCTTCCAGAAGATCGACCTGCGCGACGGGGCGGTCCTGGAGCGCGACCGCCCCTACTTGGTCCCGCTGATCGAGGAACTGGCGCTGCCCGACGACGTGCGGGCCAAGGCCAACCCGAAGAGCTCGACCGGCCGCCTCGACGTTTTCACCCGGGTGCTCACCGACCGGCACCACCGCTTCGACGAGATCCGCTCCGGTTACCGCGGCAGGCTGTATCTGGAGGTGGTGCCGCGTTCCTTTGCGATCCAAGTCCAGAGTGGACTCTCGCTGAATCAGCTGCGGCTGGCCCGCGGCGATGTGCGGCTGGGCGACGAGGAGATCAGAGCGCTGCAGGACGAGTTCCCGCTGCTCTACCTCGACTC
>DATNGU010000334.1:0-4669 GCA_035605775.1 Solirubrobacterales bacterium
CCCGTTTTCCCGACTCCCAGGAGGACTCCCACCTTGAGCCGACTCCGTACCCTTCTCCTTTTCGCCGCGCTGGCCGGACTGGCCATCGTGTTCGCCGCCTGCGGCGGCAGCGACAGCGGCAGCTCCGACGAAAGCCCCGAAGCCGTTCTGAAGGGATCCACCTTCGAAGGGATCGAAAGCGCCGACCTCGACCTCTCGGTCAACGTCGACGTGAGCGGCGACGAAGGCGGCAACGTCGACGCCAGCGTCTCAGGCCCGTTCCAGAGCAAGGGCGGGGATCAGCTGCCCGAACTCGACCTCAACGCCGAAGCGAAGGGCTCGGTGGGCGGCAAGGACGTCGACTTCGACGGCGGCATCGTGCTCGTCCCGAACAAGGCCTATGTCAGCTACGAAGGCGAGGACTACGAAGTCGACCCGACGACCTTCAGCTTCGTCCAGTCGGCGATCGAAGAAGCGCAGCAGAAAAGCGGCGCGGAAGGCGGAACCGAGGGCGCGACCAAGTGCCAGGAAGAAGCGGCCGGCAAGTTCAGCGCCGAAGACTTCGTCGACAACCTGACCAACGAAGGCTCCGCCGACGTCGGCGGCACCGAAACGACCAAGGTCAGCGGCGACCTCGATATCTCCGGGGCGATCGACGCGGTGCTCGAAGTGGCAGAAAGCGAAGCCTGCCGCGCGCAGCTCGCCGCCGCCGGCCCACTTCCCGCCAAGTCGGAAATCGAAGACGCGAAGAGCGAGGTCAACGACGCCGTTAAATCCGCCCACGTCGACATCGACGTCGGCGACGACAACATCGTGCGGGGAATCGACGCACAGCTGGCGATCGAACCGAAGAACGGGGGCAGCGGTCCGAAGAGCGTCGAGATCGACCTCGACCTGAAGCTGACCGACGTCAACGAGGAGCAGAAGATCTCTGCTCCTGAAAACGCCAAGCCGCTCAGCAAGCTCTTCCTAAAGCTCGGCGTCAACCCGATCGAACTGCTCGGCTTACTGCAGGGCGAAGGTGGCGGCGAAAGCCTCGGCGAACTGTTCGAAGGGCTGGGCGCATCCCAGCTTCGTTGAGCCTAGGCGCCTTCCTGCGGGGGCCAAACGGCTGGCCCTATCTGCTAACGCCGCTGATACCGCTCGCGGTGGCTCTCGAGCTGGCGGGTAGTTCGGCGACCCTGGTCTTCGCTGCCTCGGCGCTCGGGATCGTCCCGACCGCTGCGTTGATGGGGCGGGCCACCGAGGAGCTGGCGGCCCGCTCGGGCCCCGGCATCGGTGGCTTGCTCAACGTCACCTTCGGCAACGCGCCGGAGCTGATCATCGCCCTCTTCGCGCTCGGCCAGGGCCTGCACGAGGTGGTCAAGGCATCGATCATCGGCTCGATCATCGGCAACATCCTGCTCGTGCTCGGCGCGGCGATGCTGGCGGGTGGGCTGGGCCGTGACAAACAGGTCTTCAGCCGCACCAGCGCAAGCGTGCAGACGTCGATGCTGCTGCTCGCCGCTGCCGCGCTCTTGATGCCGGCGATCTTCGAGCTGGTCGAGGGTCAGGGGCTGCCGAAGCCCGGCGCGGAGATCGTCAACTACGGCTCGACGGTCGAGCATCTCTCGCTCGCCGTCGCCATCGTCCTCATCGCCACCTACGTCCTGGGCCTTGTCTTCTCGCTCAAGACCCACCGCGACATCTTCAACCCCGAGTACGAGGACGAGGACAGCTGGGGATGGTCGGTGCGGACCTCGGTGATCGCGCTGGCGATAGCCGGGGTGCTGGTCGGGGTGATGTCGGAGGTGCTGGTCGGCTCGATCAGCGAGGCGTCCCACTCCGCCGGCCTCTCTGAGTTCTTCATCGGTGTGATCGTGGTCGCGATCGTCGGCAACGCCGCCGAGCACTGGGTCGCGGTCTTGGTTGCGAGGAAGGACAAGATGGACCTCGCGGTCAACATCGCGATCGGCTCCAGCGCGCAGGTTGCGCTCTTCGTCGCGCCGGTGCTGGTCCTCGCCTCAATCGTCATCGGTCCCGGGCCGCTGGCACTGGTCTTCAACGGCTTCGAGCTGGGCGCCCTCCTGCTCGCCGTTCTGATCGCGAATTACGTCACCCAGGACGGCGAGTCGACCTGGTTCGAGGGGGTCCAGCTGCTCGCGGTCTACCTCGTCTTGGGCATCGCCTTCTACTACGCCTGACCGGTCCCTATAGGGTCGCTGCGTGGACGTTGTCCTACTGCTTGTCAGCTTCGTGGTGATCCTGGCCGGGGCGCTGCTCTTCACCAACGCGGTCGAGTGGTTGGGGCACCGGCTCGAGCTGGGCGAGGGCGCTGTGGGCAGCGTTCTGGCTGCCGTCGGCACCGCGATGCCCGAGACCCTGATCGCGATCGTCGCCCTGATCGGGGCTGAGGAGGGTGCGGATCAAGTGGCGATCGGGGCGATCGTCGGTGCTCCGTTCCTGCTCGCAACGTTGGCGATGGGATTGGTCGGCCTCTTCGCCTACCTCTACCGAGACCGTCGCGACCAGGGACTTGAGCTGCGCGCCCACAGGCCCACGCTGGAGCGGGACCTCGTCTTCTTCCTCGCCTTCTTCGCGCTCGCGTTGGTGCTCGCCTGGGGAGCGCCGGCGGCGCTGCGGATCCCCGTTGGGGTGCTTGTCCTGCTGGCCTATCCGCTCTATGTCCGCCGCACTCTCTCGGGTGGAGGGGAAGTGCAGGATCACTCCTCCCTGGACCCACTCATATTCGAGCGCCGTTCAGAGCACCGAACGAGCCCGAGCCTGCTGCTCTGCACGATCCAGCTGCTCGCTGGACTCGGGGCGATGGTGGGCGGCGCCCACCTCTTTGTCGAGGAGCTGCTCCACATTGCCAAGGACCTCGGCGTCGAGCCGGTCGTACTCGCTCTGATCCTTGCCCCGCTCGCGACCGAGCTTCCCGAGAAGGTCAACAGCTTCTTCTGGGTGCGCGAAGGCAAGGACGCTCTGGCGCTCGGCAACATCACCGGGGCGATGGTCTTCCAGTCGACGATCCCGTTCGGGATCGGGCTGATCTTTACCGACTGGGCTCTGAGCGGGAACGCCACCCTCTCGATCGTCCTCGGCCTCGCCGGCGGCCTCCTCGCCTACGAGGCCCTGCACCGCCGTGGGAGCTTCGGGCTGCCGGCTGTGCTCGCCTGGTTCGGCCTCTATATGGCTTTCATCGTCGTGGTTGTAATTGGGGGTAACTAGCCTGGATTGACTTCTCAGGTTGATGCCATATGGTCAGCGTGACCTAAGTGAACAGTTGAAGGAGGGTCCAGTGGCCACCTGTTATCTGTGTGCGACGAACGAAGATCCGACCGATGAACCAGCTGCTATTGCCTGCTGCGTCGAATGCGGGATGTTTTTTTGCCGCTGGGACGGGGCGCGCCATCACGGTACTGCGGACTTCTACTGTGCGGTATGCCTGGTCCCAATACTCCTGAGTGGTGCCGGCATCGACCTCGGTGACGAAGACCCTCCGGATGGCGGCGGGCCCGGGGCGCTGGCCGCTGCTGTTCGCGCAGAGCTTCACGTCGAGGACTTCGAGCGATTCTGCGCTGATATGTGGGATGCCTCCTCGGAGCCGCGGCTGAAATGGCGCAAACTGCTCGGCTCGTTGAGCCCAGATGAAGCGGCCGCGGAAGTGTCAGAGCGAATCGGTGAGTTCGCCGGCGGTCGCGAGCTGCTCGAGCGCGCCTATCGCAACGCGCCGACGGTCGACGCAGAGGGTGTGGCGGCGGCGGCTGGGGTCGCCGAGACCGCAGCGCGCGCCGAGATTGACGGCTCCGGGCCGCTTAACCTGCCGGGCAGCCGGGCGGTCAGCACCGAGGATCTCCCTAAACGCAAAGAGGTGGACAAGCGCGTGGCGGAAGTCGAGAAGCAAAAGGTCACCCTTCCCCAGACGCCAAAGCTACAGACCCGAACGCTTGGTGGATCGAGCTAGTTGGGCAGCGCCAGGTGAGCGCTGACCGTCGCTGGG
The DNA here is from genome assembly GCA_035605775.1 of Solirubrobacterales bacterium. Classification (GTDB taxonomy): domain Bacteria; phylum Actinomycetota; class Thermoleophilia; order Solirubrobacterales; family 70-9; genus VRUE01. Next base: position 3,962 of record DATNGU010000334.1, read on the forward strand.
TCTCGGTCACGGCCTGGTCGCATCCGCGGGTCAACGGCGAGTGCACGCTGCTGCTACCGCCAAAGCTGGCGGCCTCGGCTCCGGATCGCGCCGTCCTGCGGCCGGCTGGTCGCGGCAGGAAGCGGGCGGTGGCGGTGGTTCGAGGTGGCGCCACCGGATCCGGGGGTCAGCTGAGCCCGGCGCTGGCCGCTCGGCTCGGGGTTACCGCTGAAAGAGCGTCCTGCGACGTCCGGATGCGGCCGCTGCGCCGCCTCGACCCGATCCTCTATGGCAAGGGCGGGCTGTTGGCGAGCGTGGTCGTCCTGCTTGCCTTTGTCGCGGCTGTCGGCGCTGCGGTGGGGACGATGTTGACGAGCAAATTGCCGCTTGCCGCCTCGATCGGCCTACTGGTGGTTGTTGCGCTGGCCGCGGCGGCGAAATGCGCAAACGACTACCGCCGGCTCGCACTCGGCTGAAAATCGGTGGCTCAGGCTGATGCCAGCTCGGCAAGAGTTGCCAGCACGGCGTCGTCGTGCGTCTTCGGCGAGACCTTGGGAAAGACCTTGGCGATTGTGCCCTCGGGGTCGATCAGGAAGGTCGCGCGCTGCACGCCCATGTACTTCTTGCCGTACATCGACTTCTCGACCCAAGTGCCGTAGGCCTCGGCGACGGCGTGGGCGGCGTCGGCCAAGAGGGTGAAGTCTAGGTCGAACTTCTCGGCGAACTTCT
>DATNGU010000335.1:0-2242 GCA_035605775.1 Solirubrobacterales bacterium
CCTCGGCGTGCCGATCACGGTCCGCGGCGAAACCTACGGCAACCTCTACATGACCGAGAAGCAGGGCGGCGCGGAGTTCGATGCCGACGACGAGGCAGCGGCGAAGACGCTTGCCGTCTGGGCCGGAATCGCGATCGAGAACGCCCGCCTTTACACGACCCTGAGCGAACGCGAGGCCGAGGTCGAGCAGGCGCTGCGGCAGTCGGAGACCTCGGTCGACATCGCCCGTGCCGTCGGCGGCGAGACCGACGTGGCCCGGGTGCTGGACCTGATCGTCAAGCGCGCCCGGGCGCTGGTCGAGGCGAGGACGTTGCTCGTCTTGCTGCGCCGCGAGGGGCGCCTCGTCGTCGTCGCGCAGGCCGGCGAGGTCGGCGAGGAGGTGCGCCACCTCACCATCCCAACCGAGGACGCCGTCTTTCAGACTGCGATGCAAGAGCGGACATCCCAGCACCTGAAGCGGGGATCGCCGCCCTCGGAGGCGCGTTTGCGAGAGCGCCTGGGGGCAGAGACGGCTCTTGTGGTTCCGCTGCTTTTCCGGGGCCATGCGGTCGGGACGCTGGTGGCGCTCGACCGAGAAGCGGGAGGGACGGAGTTCGATCAAGAGGACATCCGCCTTCTGCAGGCGTTCGCAAGCAGCGCCGCGACGGCGGTCGCCACGGCGCAGAGTGTCGAGTCCGAGCGCCTGCAGCAGAAGGTCGAGATCGGCGAGCGAGAGCGCCAGCGCTGGGCCCGGGAGCTGCACGACGACACCTTGCAGGGGCTCGCCGCGGTCCGCATATCCCTGGCGACGGCGCTGCAGGGCGAAGGACCGGATCGGGCCGAGCGGATCGAGGCCGCCGCGGGTGCGGCGATCGAGGGCCTGGCGGGTCAGATCGACGAGCTGAGCCGTTTGATCAACGACCTGCGCCCCGCATCGCTCGAGCGCCTTGGCCTCACCGCGGCCCTGGAAGCCCTTGCCGAGGAAACGTCGGCTCGCGGCGAGTGCGAGATCGAGACTGAGATCGAGATCGGCGAGAAGCTGAGCGCAGAGGACGAGAGGGCGGTCTTCCGCCTCACCCAAGAGGCGCTCAACAATGTGCACAAGCACGCCTCGGCGAAAAGCGCGAACGTCTCCGTCCGCCTGGTCGATCACCAGGTGCGAATCGTTGTGCGCGATGACGGCTGCGGCTTTGACCAGGACTCGGCGGCCGGCGGTCGTGGGCTGCTCGGGATGCGCGAGCGAGTCGAGTTGGTGGGCGGGGAGATTGAGGTCAGCTCAGAGCCCGAGGGCGGCACCCAGGTCTCCGCCCGATTGCCGGTCGAGTTCGGCTAGGAACTCGGGCCGCCGCCGGACTCGATCACGCCGTTGGAGATCGCAAAGCGGACCAGCTCCGGACGGGAGTCGATCCCGAGCTTTTCGAGCAGCTTGGCGCGATTGACCTCGATCGCCCTGACGCTGAGAAAGAGCTGCTCGCCGATCTCGCGGTTGGTGTGACCGAGTGCGAGCAACCGCAGCAGCTCGCGCTCGCGATCGCTCAGGTCCTCCATCGGATCGGCCTCCAGTTTTGCCAGCGCTCCTCCGAGCTCAGGATCGATGTAGGAGCCGCCGTCGGCCGCGATCCGAATCGCCTCGGTCAGCTTTTGCTCTGCTGCCTGCTTGAGGACGTAGCCGGCAGCACCCGCACGAAGCAGATCGCGTGCCTTGCGCGGATCTTTTTGCATCGTCAGCATCACGATCGCGGTGGCGGGAATCGTCTCGCGCAGGCCCTGAACGTCCCGTAGCGGCTCGGCCCCGGGCATCTGCAGGTCGAGCACGAGCACGTCTGGGCGACGGTCGCGGGCGAGCTTGAACGCTGAGGCCGAATCGGCGGCCTCGCCGATCACCCTCAAGTCTGCCTCGCCCTCGAGCATGCTGCGCAGGCCGGCGCGGATCACGTTGTGATCGTCGGCGAGGACAACGGTGATCTGCTGCTCATCTGGCATGGCGGGCTGCCTCGGGAGCAGTCTGCCATGCCCCCACCCGGTGCGATCCGCACGCCGGAGTGTGGCTTTGGCCCGATGGCGGCGAGCGCAAGGTTCGGCAGCCTTGTTGACATGCGAATACTCCTCGCCCTGGGCGGCAACGCTCTGCTTCGGCGTGGCGAAGCAGAGGCCGACGCCCAGCGCAACCTGGCGACGGCGGCGCAGGCACTGGCCGCGGTCGCCTCAGAACACGAAGTCGTGATCACTCATGGAAACAGGCCCCCTGTCGGCCCGCTCCCGT
>DATNGU010000336.1:0-7980 GCA_035605775.1 Solirubrobacterales bacterium
ACCTTCATCGCCACCGGGCCGGCCGGCACCGGCTTCGTGCTTGAGGTCGTCGCGCCACCACCTTCGGGCTGTGGCGTCGTGGCAGCTGGTTCAGGCGCTTCCGAAGTTGCCGCTTCCGCGTCAGGCGCGGTTCCATCTACCACTTTCGACACGCCAACGCCCTTGGCGACTCCGAACGACGGTGGAGCGCCACGCAGGGCCGGTCCCTGTGGCTTTTCATCCCCAGAGTCCGAAGCGGGAGGCGCGACTGCCACGCGGGCTGGAGCCGCGACGATCTCTGCGGATCCACCCCCTCCCGAGGGCCAGAGGATCCCGACCGCGAGTGCTGAGGCGGCGAGGACTGCAAGCGCCGAAGCCCCGACGACGCGACCAGGGGGGGCCCAGCCGGCGACCCGCTCCCGCAGCGGCCAGATCAGTCGGCGCTCCAGCAGCCAGGCGAATCGCTCGAAGGGCCAGCGGGCGAGATCGGCGACGCCGGACAGCAAGCGCATGCTGCGCCCTCGTGGATCGGCGTTGATGTGACGTCGTCTCAGCATCTGCTTGAAGCTCACACAAGCTTACGTCGGAATTCCTTCTCGATTCCTAAAGACCCGGCGCCTGGATTGCGATTCCCAGTGACCATGTAGAAAACCGGCACCCTAGGCGGGGGTTGCGGCGCGCTCGCCGGACTTCTCGAAGACCAGCTCGCCGTCGGCGGCGTCGACCCGCACCGTGTCGCCTTCGGCGAACTCCCCCTCGAGGATCTTCAGCGCCAGTTTGTCGACCAGCTGCTTCTGGATCACGCGCTTCAGTGGTCGGGCGCCGTAGGTCGGGTCGTAGCCGAGGTTGCCGAGCAGCGTCCGCGCCTCGACGGTGAGCTCGACCTCGATCCCGCGCTCGCGCACCCTGTCGACCAGCTGCTCGACCTGCAGCTCGACGATGCGCCCGATGTCGGTCTTGGAGAGACGGTGGAAGATCACCGTGTCGTCGATCCGGTTGAGGAACTCGGGCTTGAAGGTAGCCGCGAGCACCTCTTCGATCTGCTCGCGCATCCTCTCGTCGACCGACTCGCCGACGATCCGGTCGCTGCCCACGTTCGAAGTCATGATCAGCACCGTGTTAGTGAAGCTGACGGTGCGGCCCTGGCCGTCGGTTAGGCGGCCGTCGTCCATGATCTGCAAGAGGGTGTTGAAAACGTCGGGGTGGGCCTTCTCGATCTCGTCGAGCAGCACCACGGCATAAGGCCGCCGCCGCACCGCCTCGGTCAGCTGGCCACCCTCCTCGTAACCGACGTAGCCGGGTGGGGCGCCGATCAGCCGCGCCACCGTGTGTTTCTCCATGTACTCGGACATGTCGAGGCGGACGATCGCCTGCTCGGAATCGAACATGAACTCGGCGAGCGCCTTTGCCAGCTCGGTCTTGCCGACACCAGTGGGGCCGAGGAAGAGAAAGCTGCCGATCGGCCGGTTGGGGTCGGAGAGCCCGGCGCGGGAGCGGCGCAGCGCGTTGGAAACCGCCTCGATCGCCTCGTCCTGGCCGATCACGCGGTCGTGCAGACGCTCCTCCATGTGGATCAGCTTCTCCACCTCGCCCTCCATCAGGCGGCTGACCGGAATCCCGGTCCATTTGGCGACCACCTCGGCGACGTCCTCCTCGGTGACCTCCTCGGTCAGCATCGAGCCGCTCTCTGCATGAAGCTCGGCCAGCCGGGCTTCCTGTTCGGCGACGGTCTTCTCGAGCTCGGGGATCTCGCCGTAGCGGAGCTTTGCGGCCCGCTCCAGGTCGGCGTCGCGCTCGGCCCGCTCGGCCTCGCGGCCGGCCTCCTCGAGGCGCACCTTGGCCGCCTTGATCGCGTCGATCGCCTCCTTCTCGTTCTGCCAGCGCGCCTTCATCTCAGCGGAGCGCTCGCGCAGCTCGGCTAGCTCCGCCTCGATCGCCTCCAGCCGCGCCGCGGAGGCGTCGTCGGTCTCTTTCTTCAGCGCCTCGCGCTCGATCTCCAGCTGCTGGATGCGACGCTCGACCTCGTCGATCTCGGTCGGCATCGAGTCGATCTCGATCTTCAGCCGCGAGGCCGCCTCGTCGATCAGGTCGATCGCCTTGTCGGGCAGGAAGCGATCGGCGATGTAGCGCTCTGAGAGGGTCGCCGCGGCGACGATCGCCGAGTCGGCGATCCGCACGCCGTGGTGGACCTCGTAGCGCTCCTTCAGCCCGCGCAGGATCGCGATCGTGTCGCCGGTGTCGGGCTCGCCGACGAGCACCGGCTGGAAGCGCCGCTCCAGCGCCGCGTCTTTCTCGATGTGCTTGCGGTACTCGTCGAGCGTCGTTGCGCCGACCGCGCGCAGCTCTCCCCGCGCCAGCATCGGCTTCAGCAGGTTGGCGGCGTCGACCGCGCCTTCGGCGGCTCCGGCGCCGACGATCGTGTGCAGCTCGTCGAGGAAGAGGACGATCTGGCCCTGGGCGTCCTGGACCTCGGAGAGGACGGCTTTCAGCCGTTCCTCGAACTCGCCCCTGTATTTGGAACCGGCCAGCAGCGAGCCGATGTCGAGCGCGATCACGCGCCGGTCGCGCAGGCTCTCGGGCACGTCGCCGTCGACGATTCGCTGCGCCAGGCCCTCGACGATCGCGGTCTTGCCGACGCCGGGGTCGCCGATCAGCACCGGGTTGTTCTTGGTGCGGCGGGAAAGGACCTGGATCACGCGGCGGATCTCCTCGTCGCGGCCGATCACCGGGTCGAGCTTGCCCGCCTCCGCCTCGGCGGTCAGGTCGCGGCCGAATTTTTCCAGCGCCTGCGCGGTCGCCTCCGGTTCGGGTGAGGTGACGCGGTGCGGGCGCACTGCGGCGATCGCCTGCGTCAGCGCGTCGCGATCGGGAAGCAGGTCGGCAAGCCCGGAGTCCTTGTCGGTCAGCGCGAGCAGGAAGTGGTCGGTGGAGATGTACTCGTCACCGCTCTTCCCCATCTCTCGCTCGGCCCTTTGCAGCACCTGCATCAGGGCGGAGGACGGCCGAGCCTCCGGCCGCTCATCGCCACTCAGCTTCGGAAGTTCCTCGACGGCTTGCTGCGCTTTGGCGCGAACGGACGCCGGATCGCCGCCGGACTTCTGCAGGATCGGCACGGTCAGGCCGTCGTCCTGCGCGAGCAGCGCGACGAGCAGGTGTGCCGGCGCGGCCTCGGGATTGCGCAGGCCCGAGGCCAGCTGCAGTGCGTCCGTGACGGCTTCCTGGGACTTGACGGTGAACCGATCGGGTTGCATCAGCGTCCTCCCCGTGGGATCCGGCGTTCCAGCTCCGCGGCGTGACGCCGCATCCGCTCCAGTTTGGCCTGCATCCGCTCCACCCGTTCTTCCATCCTCAGCACGGTCTCGACCCCGGCCAGGTTCAGACCCTGCTCGGAGGTCAGCTGCTGGATGTGGCGCAGCCGCTCCACGTCGCGTTGCGAGTAGAGCCGCGTGTTCTTCGCCGAGCGCTGCGGCTCGATCAGGCCGCGCGCCTCATACATCCGCAGCGTCTGGGGGTGCATGTGGGCGAGCTCTGCGGCGACCGAGATCATGAAGACGCCCCGCTCCTCGTCGACCGAGATTTCCACTCGTTCGCGGCGCGCGCTCAAGGTCGCGCCGCCGTATCCGACTTTGACCCCACTGGAGCGTGGTAAATGTCGGCTGCGCTCACCGCGCGGCCCTCCGCAGGAGGTCGGCGCGGGGGTCGGCGCCGTTCAGCGCTTCGGCCAGCTTCTCGGCTGCCTCCTCCTGCTCCTCGGTCAGCTCCGCCGGCACGTCGATCTCGAGCCGGTAGCGAATATCGCCGCGGCCATTGCCGCCTGGCTTCGGCGGGCCCTCACCGCGCAGGCGCTGAATCGTCCCGTGCCTGGTGCCAGCTGGGACCTTGATCTTCTTGGATCCGTCCAAGGTCGGTACCTCGATCGTCGCCCCGCGCAACGCCTCGGCGATCGTGATCGGCACGGTCACCTCGAGGTTGCCGCCGTCGAGCCGCTTGAACACCGGGGACGCGGTGACCCGGGTGGTCACGTAGAGGTCGCCGGGAGAGCCACCGCGGGGGCCGGCCTCGCCTTTGCCGGCAAGGCGGATCCGCGCTCCGTCCTTGACCCCGGCCGGGATGTTGACCTTGTAGCGCTTCGTCTGCCGGGTCAGGCCGGAGCCGCCGCAGGTGGGGCAGGGGTCCTCGATGATCTGCCCGGCGCCGCCGCACTGGGGGCAGGGCTGGCTGATCGAGAAGAAGCCCTGGCTCTGCGCGTCGATGCCGCGGCCTTCGCAGCGCGGGCAGGTGACAGGGGCGGTGCCCGGCGTGGCGCCGCTGCCATGGCAGGTCGTGCAGCGCTCGGCCTTTGGCACGGTGACACTGACCTGGGCGCCATTGACCGCTTGGTCGAAGCTGAGGCTGACCTCGGTTTCGAGGTCGCGGCCGCGCTGCTGTTTGGGCTGCGCCCGGCCGCCTCCGCCGCGGCCAAAGATGCCGGAGAGGATGTCGCCGAAGTCGCCGCCGCTGAACCCACCCCCGGTGCCGCCGAAGGGCTGGCCGCCACCGGGTCCCCCGGGCGCGCCCCCAAAGCCGCCAAACATCCCGCCTGAGTCGTACTGCTCCCGCTTCTCTGGGTCCGAGAGCGTGTCGTAGGCGCCCTGTACCTCCTTGAACTTCTCCTCGGCCGCCGGGTCGTCGGGGTTGCGGTCCGGGTGGTACTTGCGGGCCAGCTTGCGGTAGGCCTTCTTGATCTCGTCATCCGACGCCTTCTTAGAGACGCCCAGCGTTTTGTAGAGATCCTCAGCCAAGCTGCGCCTCTACTCCGCCACCACCACGCGGGCTGGCCGGATCAGCTGCTCACCGAGCGTGTAGCCCTTCTGCAAAGTCTCGACGACGACCCCGGACTCGACTCCCTCGGCCGGCTGCGCCGAAAGCGCCTCATGCAAGTTCGGATCGAACCTCTCCCCGGTCGGATCGACAGCCTCGATCCCGTGCTTCGCCAGCGAGTCGCGCAGGCTCCGAAACACGAGCAGCACACCATGCGCCAGCCCATCGTCCGAATCCCCCTCGGGATCCAACCCGGCAGCCTGAAGAGCCCGCTCGAGGTCATCGAGCACAGGCAAAACCCCTTGAAGTACTTCAGCTTTCCCACGAGCACTAGCCGCTTGAACCTCTGCCGTCATCCGCCGACGAAAGTTCTCGAAGTCAGCTTTCGTCCGCTTGGCGAGATCCAGATACTCGTCCCGCTCCCGCTGCGTGTCGCCGAGCAGCGCATCGATATCGCGCTCGACCAGCTCATCCGCAGGCGCCTCTCCCGCGGGTGGCGTCGGGGGTGGACTCCCCGGCGGGTGAGCCGGGGAGCCGCCCCCGGCGACAGGACCCGCGGGCCGGGACGCCCCAGGACCCCCTGCCCCGACAGGACCCGCGGGCCGGGGCTCTTCGGTCCCTTGACCGTCCCGTTCCTCCGCCCTCATTTCTCGTCACCCTCATCGACGACCTCGGCGTCAACGACCTCCTCCTCGTCATCGGAGGAGCCGCCATCTGCCGACGCCCCGTCCTCCGAGGCAGCAGCCGCCTCCGCCTGCGCGGCCGCATAGATCTGCTCCGACACTTTGGTCATCGCCGCCGTCAGCGCCTCGGTCTTGGAATTGATCTCCTCGACCGAATCGGACTCGAGCGCCGTGCGCACCTCCTTGATCGCGCCCTCGATCTCCTCTTTGTTCTCCGCCTCGATTTTGTCGCCCAGCTCCTCGACCTGTTTCTCGGACTGGTAGGCGAGGCTCTCGGCCATGTTGCGCGCCTCCGCCAGCTCGCGCTGTTTGCGGTCCTCCTCGGCGTGGGACTCGGCGTCGGAGACCATGCCCTGGATCTCCTCCTCGGAGAGGCCGGAGCCGGATTTGATCTCAATTTTCTGCTCTTTACCGGTGCCCAGGTCTTTCGCGGTCACGTGCAGGATGCCGTTGGCATCGATGTCGAAGGTGACCTCGATCTGCGGCAGGCCACGCGGGGCCGGCGGGATCCCCGTCAGCTGGAACTTGCCAAGGCTCTTGTTGCCGCTCGCCATCTCGCGCTCGCCCTGCAGCACGTGGATCTCGACCGAGGGCTGGTTGTCGTCGGCGGTCGAAAAGATCTCCGACTTCTTCGTCGGGATCGTCGTGTTGCGCTCGATCAGCTTCGTCATCACGCCGCCTTTGGTCTCGATCCCGAGCGTCAGTGGGGTGACGTCGAGCAGCAGCACGTCCTTGACGTCGCCGGCCAGCACCCCGGCCTGGATCGCGGCACCCACCGCGACGACCTCGTCGGGGTTGACCCCCTGGTGCGGGTCCTTGCCGGTCAGCTCCTTGACCTTCTCCCGCACCGCCGGCATCCGGGTCATGCCGCCGACCAGGACGACATGGTCGATCGTCGCGTCCGCATCATCCAGCGCCCGTTTCACCGGGCCGACGACGCGGTCGACCAGATCGGCGGTCAGCTCGTTCAGCTTCGAGCGGCTGAGTTTCATGTCGAGGTGCTTCGGCTGCCCCTCGACAGCGGTGATGAAGGGGAGATTGATCTGCGTCTCCTGCGCCGAGGAGAGCTCGATCTTGGCCTTCTCGGCAGCCTCGTAGAGGCGCTGCAACGAGTTCTTGTCGGCCGCTAGGTCGACGCCCTGGTCCTTTTTGAACTCGGCGACCAGCCACTCGACGATCGCTTTGTCCCAGTTGTCGCCGCCGAGGTGGTTATCGCCGGCGGTCGACTTCACCTCGAAGACGCCGTCGCCGATTTCCAGCACCGAGACGTCGAAGGTGCCGCCGCCGAGGTCGAAGACGAGGATCGTGTGGTCGGCCTCACCTTTGTCGAGGCCGTAGGCGAGCGAGGCAGCGGTCGGCTCGTTGATGATTCGCTTCACCTCGAGCCCGGCGATCTTGCCAGCGTCCTGGGTCGCTTGCCGCTGATCGTCGTTGAAGTAGGCGGGGACGGTGATCACGGCGCTGTCGACCGCTTCGCCGAGCTTCGCTTCGGCGTCGGTTTTCAGCTTCTGCAGGATCATCGCGCTGATCTCCGGCGGGCTGTACTGCTTGTCGCGCACGTCGATCCGCACGTCTCCGTTGGGCCCGGCGACGACCTTGTAGGGGACGATCGTCTCCTCCTCTTTGACTTCCGCCTCCTTGCGGCCCATGAAGCGCTTGATCGAGAAGATCGTGTTCTCGGGGTTCATCACCGCCTGGCGTTTGGCCACGGTCCCGACCAGGCGCTCGCCGGACTCCGTGAACGCGACCACCGACGGTGTCGTGCGGCCGCCCTCCGAGTTCTCGAGGACGGTCGGCTCGCCGCCCTCCAGCACCGCGACGCACGAGTTGGTCGTGCCCAGATCAATCCCGATCGTCTTACCCACTGGCTACCTCCAAAGTTCCTGTAAATGGACTGGTTTCGGAACGGCTAATGAAATCTAAGTCCGAGTATGGCAGATCATGAAGCCCTCTTCAAGGCTGGTGAAGGCATCGTTCCAGGGTTCGAAAGCCGCCCCCGGACGCGAAATCGCGGGGGCAAGGCCTCCGGTCATCATTAGTGCCCCCGCGATTTCGCGGAGGAGGCGGCGCTGTGTGTCAGCCCTCGCCGGCGGTGCTGGCGACGAATTCGGCGACCTCTTCGGCCTGTTCGCCGCTGAGGATCCCCGTGGGCATCCGCCCAGCCGTGGTCGTGCTGTCGACGCCGTGTTCGATCGCGTTGAGGACGCGTTTCTCGGTCTGGGCGATCGCTTCCTTCGAGCCTTCGCCTTCCGGCGGGCCGGAGGGCGCCAGCAGCTCGTCGAGGTCGGGCGCGAAGTTGCCGTCGGTTCCCGCCGCGTAGAGCGTGTGGCAGTTGCCGCAGTTGGTCTGGAAGAGGCTCTGGCCTTCCTCCAGGCCGGACGGGATCTCCTGCGCGCCGCGCGCGGCGTCGCCGTCCGAGCGGAAGGCGAGCCAGGGGATCAGGACCGCCAGGAAAACCACCAGCAATCCGAAGATGACGAAGGTCCTCTTGCTCATTTCAGGGCGGCACGGTACCAGG